>CAJXEU010000230.1 GCA_913052525.1 uncultured Actinomycetes bacterium | reverse complement strand
TGGGCTTATCGGCTGGGGCAAATTCGTACTGGGTAAGTTGGTTTACTGAGATCCACTCTGCGTTTTTATGGGAGTGTAAAACGATTTCACCTGAATCATAATTTGCAGTAAACGAGTGTAGCTCAATTTCAAAGTCACCGTAGTCATGCTCTACGACAACAAAGGGACTAAGATCAGTTATCTTTAGCTCAAGTTCCTCTGTGATTTCTCTGACTAGACAAGTTTCTAAGGATTCACCTTCTTCTACTTTGCCACCCGGAAACTCCCATAGGCCAGCTAACCTTTCTGGATGAGTGCGTTGAGTGATTAGTAACCGATCAGCTTTCTGGATGATGGCTGCTGTGACTGTTATTTTTTGACTCAATTGAGGCTTCTTTGGTGGGCTTGTTTGATGGCGGTTAGAATCAATTCTCGGTTGGAGTTGAGCTCTTCTTCGCTGAGTCTTAATTCGTATTTACCCCAGCGAGAATATGCTGTTACTTCTAGGCCAGCTTCTTCAAATTGTTGTACCATTTCATCTTCCTTTTCCATTCTAATACTTATGTTGAGATTGCGCTTTCTTGTCTTAAAAGTTGTGAAGTTATTTACGATACCGTTCACAGAAATGCCGACGTAGTATTTATTATATTTAGGCTCAATATTTTCTGCGAATTGCCTCATGTCTTCGAATAGGTTGTCGAGCATTTTGATGGTTGTTTTAGAACCTTTCTTTTCCCAATAAGATCTATCTGTTGGCTCTGGTATGTCTTCCTCATCTGTTCCCACCACCATTTGGTCGATGATCTTAGTGAAAACCAATGAGATATGATCATTGTGTTTAAGTGCTTTCATCTGAAGCGCTACTATTGGAATAAATCCATTAAACAAACTCAGCACGTTCAGAAATCGGCTTGTGACGTCTTCAGCGATGATTACCGCTGTATGATCGTATTGAGGGTATCGGCGGCGCTCTATGTCCCAATATTCAATCGTGCGAATTATGTGTGCCTCATCGACGCTGCCAAGTTGAACTTCAACTTCGTAACGTTGATCTGAATTAGCTTCTTGAAGTAGTAGATCTAGGCGTCCAGCTTTCGGCTGCATTCTCTCCTTATCCCTAAGAACTAAATCTCCCAATCCCAAGATAGATGGGTTGTCGGCAATTATCTTTTGGATCCATGACTCATTCAGACTTGGGTTGTTCTTCAGTGAGATCTTTTCGAATTGGGTGTATTTTAGTTCGCTCATTTTTATATTCGGCTGAGTTAGATTTTTATTGATTATTTTTGCACATCAAGCTTTGGCAAGGCTTTGACAATCTTCATGGTTTCTAGAGAGACGGACAAGTGTCGGAAAAGTTAGTTGCAATTGAAAGAGGTAATCAAAAATCTTCATTTCAGATTTTTCGTGATGGTACTCCATTTGTCCACATAAGGCAGCAATGCTTCTTCGTGAAAGCCAGCGTGTAAAGAATCCGCTCGACGAGGGCGTATTCCGTTGTGCTTTTTTAAGTATGCCTTGTGGTGCTTGATCAACAAGTCCCGCAGTTTTTCCCACGTGAGGATGTAGAACCGATCATTTCCGTCTTCCTCAACCTTTACAAAGATCATGACGAGTCGTTGCACTGGGCAAGCCTTTGGCTTCCCAACGGTCTGACGCTCGCCGTCGAAGGTAATGTGGCAGAATTGTGTGATGTTGCTGAACTGCCAAGACCCTTTGCTCCCCGCCTTAACTTGAATTAAGACCATTCGGCCTGTCTCGTCAGATGCGATGATGTCGTAGTGAGGAACATTGCCAGTGAACGTGGTAGCGATAAGCCCTCGACGGGAAAGTTCTGCCGCCACCAGATACTCACCGGTCTGACCGACAATTTTGTTTGTTCGACCTGTTGCCATTTCCCTTACGTTTAGCGGGAAACTCTACCCTCTTGGCCGGACTCTGTCTACTTGGCGGCTCGCTTAAACGGAGCGGGGTTATTGTTTCGGCGGAAGAATGGGCGAAGGTTCTTGGTGATGCGCCTCACTTGGAAGACTCGGTTTACGATTCAGGTCTTTGATTTAAGCCATTTTCCGAGTCAGATATGGCCTAACGCAAAATCCTAGGG
>CAJXEU010000229.1 GCA_913052525.1 uncultured Actinomycetes bacterium | reverse complement strand
AGTTTCACCTGAAAGACCCGTTCCAGGATTCTGGACAGAAGAAGACATAGCCAACAAATTTGCTTGAAATTTTCTAATTAGGCAAAGAGTCTTTCAGGTAGCAGAATGGGCTATTACGTAGAAGGATTTTGATGACTACCAATTGCCCTAAACAAGAAATTTTTAACCATGATGGGCTCAAAATTGCTTGGCTTGATTGGGGCGGAGATGGGGAATGCTTATTTCTGCTTCATCCCAATGGTTTCTGTGCCGGCGTATATAACCCTTTAGCGCAACAACTTCGGTCCACATTCAGAGTCGTAGCAGTAGATCTGCGTGGTCATGGTGCAAGCGAGTTGGTCACTGATGAGGCAATGTTAGGAAACGATGATATGGCTGCTGATGTTTTAGCGTTGGCTGATCATTTAAAAATTGAAAATTTCTATTTGCTCGGAGTTTCTTTAGGCGGTGGAGTATCTATAGAAATAGCAGCTTCGGCTCAGGAGAGAGTACGAGAACTTATGCTTATTGAAGCAATAGCCATGCCGGCTGATTCATTTAGTGGGTCACCCATCGAAGAAGAAAATTTCAAATCAAGAGGCCCTCACCCCTTAGCGGTTGGGGCCCGTAAACGACGTGTTATTTGGCCGGACCGTCAGACAGTAATTGAGTCGTATGGGTCACGGCCACCGTTAAACAGTCTTACTGATGAGGCCCTAGAAGGTTATGTACGCTGGGGTTTTAACGACAGAGAAGATGGGCAAGTCGAACTTGCTTGCAATCCTGAGACCGAAGCGGTGATTTTTGACTCAAATCGACATGGACCAATAGAGAGCTTCAATAAGTTACCGCTTGTTAAAGCTCCAAGTTCAGTTTTATATGGATCTGAAAGCGATCTTGATCCGATTTGGTTTGAGAAACAAGCAGAAATACTTGGCACGAAAGCAGAAAAAATTGATGGCTCACATTTTTTTCTTTTCGAAGACACAGAACGAGCCATAGAGATCATTTGCTCTCATTTTGGGAAGGAAGATTAATGAATAGTGATAATTTGCATCCCGTCGAACTATCGAATCAAGTCATTGATACCGGGATAGTTAACCATCGTTTAAATCGTTTCACCCAGGAATTAACAGAAATAGATGATGGTTTAGCGGTAATCGAATCGTTCTCTCATTGTTGGATTCAAAAAACAGAAGAAGGTCTTGTATGTATAGATGCAAGTGGCCCACAAACTGGCAAAGTTGTAGTTCAATCTATGCGAGAATGGTCCCAGGACCCAGTTCATACTCTTGTTTATACTCACGGTCACATTGATCATGTTGGAGGAAGCGGCGCTTTCCTTGCCGACGTTAAAGACCGAGGGGCAACTCAACCAAATGTTGTAGCTCATGAGGGTGTGCTTCCAAGATTTGACCGTTATCGGCTGACTAATGGTTGGAATTCATTTATTAATAAGAGACAGTTTGGCGGCATCAAACCAGTAGCGAACTTTGGCCTTGGTAAAACTTTAGAAAATTTTCTTCCCCAAGATGTAGCCGAACCTGATCAAACCTACAGGGATCAGTTGTCGATGAAAGTTGGAAGTTGGGACTTTGAATTAAGACACGCTCGAGGAGAAACAGATGACCATACATGGGTATGGGATCCTAGTAATAAAGCGGTCTTTGCAGGAGATTTTGTGACCTGGGTATTTCCAAACGCTGGTAATCCACAGAAAGTTCAGCGATATCCAATCGAATGGGCTGCTGCGATGAGAGAAATGTTAGAAATCGGGGCTGAAAAGATTTATCCAGCTCATGGTTTACCAATCGTTGGCAGAAAGAGAGTAGAGCAAGTACTCGGAGACATTGCAGAATCTTTGGAACACTTAGCTGATTCCACTTTGGAGTTGATGAATGAGGGTGCCACACTTGATCAAATCATTCATGAAGTAAATTT
Source organism: uncultured Actinomycetes bacterium (assembly GCA_913052525.1). Lineage (GTDB taxonomy): Bacteria > Actinomycetota > Acidimicrobiia > Acidimicrobiales > MedAcidi-G1 > MedAcidi-G2B. The sequence continues at coordinate 344 of CAJXEU010000229.1, read as the reverse complement.
GCCTAAACATTTACAAGAGAAACCTTGGTTGGCACCTCAATATGATGAACCAGAATTCGTAGTTCGAAATGTTTATCGTCAATTCGGAGGTTGGTGGGATGGAAACGCAGCAAACCTGAAACCGGCTCCCGAACAACGTGTAGCGAAAGAAATGGTTCAACTTGCTGGTTCGGTGGAAATCTTGACTAATCGAGCTTTAGAAATTGCAGAAGAAGGCGATCTTCGTTTGGCATGTCACCTCATAGAACTAGCCGTTACCGCGGAACCTATTCACGAAGGCGCTCACCGAGCTAGAGCAGAGATCTACTGGCATAGAAGAGCAGCAGAGCGCTCTTTAATGTCCA
>CAJXEU010000228.1 GCA_913052525.1 uncultured Actinomycetes bacterium | reverse complement strand
TCCGTTCTTTGAAACAGTGATAGAGAGTGTTCCGCCTCCTTCGTATGATTCTGACATGCCGCTCCAAGTGCATGTAACGAATCTGGATGCCTCTCCCTATTTAGGTCGACTCGCTGTATGTCGTGTCATTAACGGAGTTCTAAAACAAAACTCTTCAGTCGCTTGGTGTAAAATTGATGGTTCTATTGAGCAGGCAAAAGTTGGAACAATCACGCTAACTGAGGGTCTCTCACAAGTTGAGGCCGCAGAAGTAGAAGCAGGAGAAATCGCCTACATTTCTGGCATACCTGAAGTAACTATCGGTGAAACGCTCACAAGCGTAGAAGACCCTCAACCCTTGCCCATTATTTCGGTAGACGAGCCAACACTTTCAATGTCAATAGGGGCAAATACTTCCCCTGTGGCAGGAGCGCACGGAACAAAATTGACCGCACGTCAAATTAAAACACGACTTGACCAAGAATTAATCGGAAATGTTTCCATTCGTGTACTGCCAACGGAACGCTCAGACATGTGGGAAGTACAAGGACGAGGAGAGCTGCAGCTCGCCGTTCTGGTCGAAACCATGCGCCGCGAAGGGTTTGAGTTGACTGTCAGTAAACCCTCAGTGTTAATTAAGGAAATTGACGGAAAGTCGCATGAACCTGTTGAAGATCTGACCATTGAAGTTCCAGAAGAACATGTGGGTGCAGCAACACAACTTCTTGGTGAAAGACGCGCTCAAATGCTCGAAATGAAAAATTCCGGGACTGGATGGGTAAAACTTGACTACACCGTAACTTCTCGTGCACTCATTGGTTTAAGAACAGAGTTCCTCACTGAAACTCGCGGAACCGGAATACTTAGCCATGTGTTTCGCGGATGGGAACCATGGGTAGGGGAGATTCGAATGAGGCAATCTGGAAGCGTAGTAGCAGACCGACTAGGTTCAGTCACCGGTCATGCGATCACAAATCTTCAAGAACGCACAACATTGTTTGTCTCCCCGAACGACGAGGTGTATGCAGGAATGATCGTCGGTGAGAACCCAAGGGCTGAAGACATGGACGTCAACATTTGCAAAGAAAAGAAGCAGACTAACGTGCGGGCAGCGGCTTCAGATGACACAATACGTCTCACCCCACCACGGAAACTCTCATTAGAGCAAGCCCTTGAATATATAGCCATCGACGAATGTGTAGAAGTGACGCCAAAAATAATCCGCCTTCGGAAAACAGTATTAGATGCAGGCGAACGTGCCCGAAATCTAAAAAAGATCAAACAAACACAAGAAGAAGCGTAAATAAAGTCCGTTATTGGTAAATAGCTTCAGGTTTACCAAAAAAGCCGTCTGTTATGAGTAGCCCTAAACCGGGTCCACCTTTCGGCAAAGCGACCTGCCCGTTTTGTATACGCGGACCGTTGGCCAAGTCGTAGTGAGCTTGATGGTAGGGGTGAGCTAACCAGGCGCCACGATTCAAATTGCTAGGCATTGTCGCAGCGAGGGCAACACCGGCAGCAGCAATAATGTCCCCACCCCATGCGTCATCAGAACTCATTGGGATATTTTTTCTGACACATAAATCGCGGATAGTTTTCATGGGGGTTAACCCACCAACTCTCGTGATTTTCATACCAAATCCATCTGCTATCTCATCGTCTATCAACTTAGCGATCGTCTTTGAATCGGTAGCACTTTCATCAATAATCAGTGGATGAGAAATTAAAGGCTTGAGGTGTCGTAACTCTTCTTCTGTAGCGCAGGGTTGTTCCATTGACATGGAGATCGAAGAGCATGCTTCTGAAACTTTTAGAGCTTCAGATAGGGTCCACCCCCGATTAGTGTCAACATCTAAATTCGTCTCTTCTCGAAGCACACTGGCGACAGCGTGAATACACGCGATATCTTCTTCTATTGGCCGTCCACCAGCTTTAAGTTGAATTCTTGTGATACCAGATTCTTGTAATCGCACTGCATCTTCAGTGGCATCTTCTGGTGAAGTAATACCAATTACGTGATAGGTGATGGTTGCGTCTCTCTGAGTTCCTCCAAGTAACTCAACAACGCTTTTGTTGGTTTTCTTGCCTGTTAAGTCCCAGCAAGCGATATCTAGGGCTGCTTTTGCCTCAGGTAAGGAGTGTTTAGAAGTGTCCATAGCGTCGTTTACATTTGAAAAGTTTGATGGGTCTAATCCAATAATTGACGGCGCAAGGACACCCATGGCTGCTATCACATTGTCGTTCGAAGCGGACTGTGCTTCAGAAGTCGCAAGACAGGCTTCTCCGTACCCCTTCAGTCCCGAAGAGTCA
>CAJXEU010000227.1 GCA_913052525.1 uncultured Actinomycetes bacterium | reverse complement strand
CATCAACGACACGAAAGAATCTCAAGACAGCCGCATGTGGTCAACTCTGATTATTTCTTAGGCCAGGAATCCCAATAAGTAACTGCTTCGGCTCCGCCTTCACGAGTGGCTGGTTTGAAATCTGTTCCTAATGTGTACCCAACAGTTATCAACGCGATTTGAGTTATCTCGTGGTAGGGAATTTCAAGAACCTCTGCGGCTTCTTCTTCAAATAGTAAGTGAATGGTTGTCCAGCAAGTTCCCAAAGCCCGTTCGCGTGCAGCCAACATGAAAGACCAGGCACTTGGAATGATTGAAGCAAGAGAAGAGGCAGACATCATTGATGAATCATCACCCATCCTTCCCGGCAAGCAAGGAATAACCATTGCGGGAACACGATGAAAATTTTCTGCAAGAAAAGCAGCTGAACGAACAACCCTCATTTGTTGACGTCCACGATTACCTGCCGGTATTGCAGGAGAGTCATCTGAAGAAGATGCACCCATTTTGGAATAAATATCCCATCCTTTACGGTAAATGTCACCGAGAGCAGATTTTTTGTCTTCATCGGTGACAACAAGAAAGCGCCAACCTTGTTGATTTGAACCAGTTGGGGCCTGTACCGCAAACTCTAAACATTCTTCAATGACTGAACGTTCTACTGGGCGATCAAAGTCGAGCCGTTTACGAACAGAACGAGTAGTTGCTAAAAGTTCATCTGCGGAAAGTCCGAGAGTTGACATGGTGGTCTCCTTATTATTTAGTTACGAGAAGCTTCCGCTAGGTCACGGATTCCTTCAACGGTGCGGGCCATGTTTTCTTTTTGGCCATTTTGGCGGTTGTTGATGATTCGACTTTCTAAATCAGGCATTTTTTCAATAATGGCAGTTAAACCTGATGGTCCTGGTCCAAGAATCATGATGAAACGAAGCAAAGTCGAATTTTCACCAAGTTCAATTTCAAATCTCCATTGTGCGGCAGGGTTCTCTGCATCACTAGCGTTCCACGCAAAAACTTTCTCCGGCGAATAATCCACGATTGTGCAAACGACTTCCCATTCACCCATATTTTCATTTTTGTTCCGTCCAGCAAAAGTAGCGCCTACGCATGGTTCAGGATCAATCCATTCCGCTCCTTGAAACTCGTCACTAAAACGTGCCGGAAGATTAATGTCGGAAACTAAAATCCAAACGTCAGTAGGGGAAGCGTTGATGTCGATTTCAACGGTTACACCAGGGCCGTTAGCTAAGACAACATCTCCATCTGGAGGTGATTGAGTAGTGAACATGCTTCGCACTTCGCTATTTTTTGGCATCTGACTAGTTCACCACATTCATAAAGGTAAAGACACTTCGGGCTAGTCGCTTCCTAACCATGCGGGTGCTTGGTTAAGTAAGTATTCGCTTATTTCACAACATCGATCTAAAGCATCACAAATAATACTGTTTTCGTCTCCATTGAAAAGAACAGCTAAAGGAACCTCTAAGCGGCTAACTACACCCAGGGAGCGTTCCGCCTCGTCGGTGACGTCAGTGAACGAGTCCATGGCTGATACTTGAGTGGGTAACTCAGTTCCACTTATCCCTGCTAAATCTGTAGCTAAAACAAGTAAGTCAGGACCGTAAGCGAGAGGTGGCAACTGCCAGGTAAAAAGTAAATCCAATGTTAAGTCGTCGCTGGGGTAAGCATCATCGGCCAGCATGACAATCTCGTCTTCGAAAGCCATCAAGGTACGTGGTTCTAAATCTAAAGAGAGTTGCAAGTCAACTGGTCCGCCGCATGCAGATTCTGGATGGAGGTCTATTTCAAAGGCTTGTCGCATGGTGTAAGTCTCAATGAAATGACGCTCGTCATGAACATGGAAACCATGTTCTATTGCATGATTTTTGAGATCGGCTATAAATCCCGGGACATCTACAATCATGGATCAACTATAAGTGACGGCTTGGTTAAAGAAACAAATTGAGGAGTAATTGGTCTTTGATTATTGGAAATTGTTTTATTCTCTTGTTTGCGTGAAGAAACTATAGAGTTTGATCTAATGGAAAAAACAAATGAAATAATTGTCTTATCTGAAAAAGTAAATGCTTTAGAAGGATCTTGGATAGATGGCGAACCCTATGTGACCTCAACGGATGTCGAAAAAGTTCTTGGGTGGCAAGTTAAACCAGAAGGGCTTTGTAGAGGAGATGTTTGCATTCCAATAGATGACGGAATTGTCTCTCAAGACGACAATTCGCTGAATCTTAAGGACGTCGCTGCGCTTGCAGGTCGACCAAGTCTCTCCGCTCCAGAAGCAGGGATTATCACAATCGGCCAACCACATGCAGTGCGTTCTAAAGCATTAAAAGATCGTATAGCCCCAGACTTTACCCTTCCCGATATCT
>CAJXEU010000226.1 GCA_913052525.1 uncultured Actinomycetes bacterium | reverse complement strand
GAAATTTACAGCAAACATACCTATCTCTAAAAAAGATAGGTATGTTCTCTAAGAATTATCGGAAATCCCTTTACTAAGTTGAATCTTTTACGTACTGTCGCGCGAGGTGTAAGACTAAAAAATAATTGGTCAAGTAGGGGAGAAAAGAAAATTGTTTGAGATCTCGGTAAAAATGCCCGCTGAATTCCCAACCATGAGTTGGGTCGACCAAGGCAGTTGCCGAGGAGAAAGTTCGTTATTCTTTGCCCCATTTGCTGAGAGACCGGAAGCTCGGGTGAGACGTGAGGCCAAGGCTCGTAAAATTTGTGAGGCTTGCCCCTCGGCTGACCCGTGTAGAGCTTATGCAAGAGAAAATAGAGAGTTAGGATTTTGGGGAGGCGAATCTGAGTCAGAACGGGCTACAGCAGGATTCGCACCGACAACTCCGATCATCGGAAGACGACAAGTAGCGGCTCAAAGAGCAGCAGCAGCGTTAAACCGAACTGGATGATTCAAACTAATCATAAATTAAAATAATTACCTACTTGCGTAATAGTTCTAAGCAGAAAACCACTTATAAGATATGGGTGTGATCGCCAATTGAAAACGACCACATTTCATTTCACTCCGATAGGACAGCATTCATGAGCGATGGCCTTAGTTCTGTAACACAGGTTGATTCCAGTACTCGGATGTTCTCAAAGTCGATGGTGATATCTGGGATCCGCTGCATGCTTTCTTACATAGTCTTTCCTTGGCTGCTTCCTGTGTTAGGAGTTACAGGAACTGTAGGACCACTCATCGGTATCCCGATTGCTTTAGTAGCTATTTGGTTCAATATTTCAAGCATCAAACGCTTCACAAAATCTGACCATCAACTAAAGAAGCTAGTTCTTCCTATCAATGCGGCAGTTATTGTCCTACTTGTTGTTCTAGTTGTATTAGATGTAGTCGAACTTGTCAGCTGAAAATATAAATGACAAATCATCAGGGTGAGTCAAAAAAACCGTTAGGTCGAAAACCTATTCGCATTTTGTGGGCATTCATTGGTTGCATTTCAGTTGCGATTGGCGGCATCGGAATAATTGTGCCTGGACTTCCGACCACGATATTTATGATTTTTGGAGCATCATGTTTCGCTAAATCTATTCCAAGGTTTGAGCAATGGATCCTAGATCTGCCAGCAATTGGTCCGATGGTAAAGGATTATCGCAATGGGTTAGGGATGCCGAGAAAAGCAAAAAAGATGGCGGTATCAGTCATTGTTGTAACAAGCGGAATTAGTGCAGGATTTTTAATCAGCTCTCTCGTTATCCGACTTGTAGTTGCAGGTTTAGGACTTGTGGGAGTTTTATATCTACTTAAGCGAGTGCCGACACGTGAAGATGTTCTTGGGCAAAGCCGCGACTAGTTGAACGGTTAAGGGAAAATCCCGCGTTGGTTATAAACAGTTTTTAATCGTTGAAGTGCAACAGCGTAAGCAGCGTCTCGGCGAGAAGAAGTTTCCAGATCTTCTCGTACTGCCATTACAGAGTCAGCTGCAGTCCAAAGAATTTCACGTAGACGGTGGTCAACATCATTAAGGTCCCAACGCTGAGCCGATCGGTTTTGCAACCATTCAAAATAAGAGACAATGACTCCTCCGGCATTAACTAAAATATCTGGAAGAACATCAATATTCTTTTCATTAAGAATTTCTTCTGCTTCAAGAGTTGTGGGACCATTAGCTGCTTCAACTACTACCTTTGCACGTATGTCATTAGCGTTATCAACAGTAATTTGATTCTCTAAAGCAGCTGGAACCAAGATATCGACATCAGTTCCCCAAAGATCTGAGGGTTCAATCCAGTCCGCATTCGGGTATCCCTTAACAGATCCAGTCTCTTGCACCCAATCGGTCAAATCAAAGGCATCAATGCCATCTTCATCAGCTATCGCTCCAGCATGGTCAGAAACTGCAAGAACTTTAGCTCCGTGTACCTGAAGAATTCTTCCAGTTGCGCTGCCGACATTACCCCAACCCTGCAAGGCAACAGTTGCGCTTGAAAGGTCAAACCCAACTTCATCCGCCCAATGTTGAAGGCAAAAGACCACTCCTTGGCCGGTAGCTTTCTCTCGACCATGACTGCCACCAGTTTCAAGAGTTTTACCGGTTACTACTCGTTTAACATTCTGTCGTTCAGACGAACCAGTAGAGTTCGCATAGGTGTCCATCATCCAAACCATTGTTTGTGAGTTGCTTCCAAGGTCTGGAGCGGGAATGTCATAGTCTGGGCCAATATTTCCACCCAAGCTGTGGGTAAATCGTCTGACAACTCGTTCGAGTTCTTCGCTGCTGCATTTATAAGGGTTGAAAGATATTCCTCCTTTAGCTCCACCGAAGGGAATGTCA
>CAJXEU010000225.1 GCA_913052525.1 uncultured Actinomycetes bacterium | reverse complement strand
GAGAAGGTCGACAGTTCGATTCTGTCAGGGAGCTCGCTGGCGACGTAGCTCAGTAGGTAAGAGCGCCCGACTCATAATCGGGAGGTCGACAGTTCAAATCTGTCCGTCGCTACTAGTAAAATAAATAGAGAGATATGAGAGGCTCAAATGGCATCCGATAAAAGAGTTCAGGTCACCCTGGAATGTCAGGAATGTAAACGCCGGAACTACATAACAACTAAATCTAAAGTTAACTCACGCGAGCGCATAGAACTAAAGAAGTTTTGTCGCTGGTGTAGAACACATATAGCCCATAAGGAGACACGCTAATTAAATAGCATGCAGTTTGTGAGCACCATGAGAGAACCTCGCTGCTATCCTGCACAGATTAGTACTTCAAATTCAATTTGAATTAGTAGTAAAAATAGGGCAGTGGCTCAACTGGTAGAGCATCGGTCTCCAAAACCGGCGGTTGGGGGTTCGAGTCCCTCCTGCCCTGCGATGCAGTATGCATAATTCCCTTTATCCTAGTTTGTACCTTTCATACCGATCAGAGGCCTGACAATGTCAATGAACCGAGAACAAAAGCGAATGCTTCAACGGCAAGGCGAAGTAGACGCAGATGGCGAACCTATTCGTCAACGACGACAGACACAGCAACAACGTAATGAAGAACGTACTGGTTTTCGCCAGTTCGTAAGGGAAATTCGTTCGGAACTGCGTAAAGTTGCTTGGCCGACACGTTCGGAAACTACGAATTACGCTGTAGTTGTAATCATAACTATTGTGGCCTTGACCGCGATAATTGCTGGCCTTGATTGGCTTTTTTCTAACTCCATACTTGAATTGTTTGATGTCTAATGAATACACCACAAGAAACTGAAACCTCCACAACTGAAGAAGAGCAAAATGATGCAGTAGCAGAAGCTGCTGATTTGCTACCAATCGGTACGGCTGAAATTACAGAAGAAACGGAAAGCGTTGAATCTCAAGAGTCGACGGAGGTATTAGAAACCTCATCTGAAGAAGAGAATCTTCAAAACTTAAGTCAAGATCAAGAAGAACCAATAGATGTTGAAGATCTGTTAGACGAAGCTGCAGACCAAGCAGCTGAAGAGTCCAGAAAATCTGCAGACAGCCCGTATGACCGTCCAGGAAGGTGGTATGTCGTTCATACACAGTCTGGTTATGAGAATAAGGTTAGAAAGAACCTTGAAGCCCGCATTGCAAACATGCATTTGGAACAGAGCATCCTTGAGATAGTTATTCCGATGGAAGATGTGGTTGAATTCCGAAGTGGGAAGAGAGTAAATGTTTCTAAAAAAGTGTTCCCTGGATATCTCTTAATTCGATGCCGCCTTGACGACAGAACTTGGAACGCGATTCGAGAAACACCAGGGATAGTAAATTTCGTAGGTGCTGCCGGTAAACCTTCTCCGCTGAAAAGACGAGAGGTAGAAAGCTTCTTAATGGTTGAAGATGAGTCTTCTTCAGAATCTCCAAAGAAAGCCAAAGCAAAACTTGGCTTTGATGTTGGAGAAACTGTTCGAGTTAAAGGTGGTCCGTTTGCAGATTTCTCAGGCGAGATCATAGAGATAAATGAAGAACAGTTAAAAGTAAAGGTGGTAGTTGACATTTTCGGTCGCGAGACACCTGTTGAGCTTGAGTTCTCTCAAGTAGCCCAACTTTGATTAATCAAACAGGTTGCCAAATCGGCTTCCTGCTCGCAGACTTGAACGTTCGTGAAAGTTGAAAGAAATCTTCCAACTTGAAAGATGAGTTATAACAATGGCCCAAAAACAAGTATTAACAACCGTGAAAATTCAGATCCCAGCTGGAGCAGCTTCCCCTGCTCCACCTGTAGGTACAGCTCTTGGACCTCATGGGGTGGCAATTATGGATTTTTGCAAGGAGTACAACGCAAAGACTGAAGATAAACGAGGTCAAATAATCCCTGTAGAAATCACTATCTATGAAGATCGTTCGTTTACTTTTATAACTAAGACTCCACCGACCTCTTATCTAGTTCGAGAAGCTGCTGGACTAGAAAAAGCAGCAGAGAATCCTGGCCGGGAAGAAGTAGCGACTATCACTTGGGCACAAGTTGAAGAAATCGCAGAAGTCAAAATGCCTGATTTGAATGCTTTAGATATTGAAGGAGCAAAGCAACAGGTTGCTGGGACAGCTCGATCCATGGGTATTTCAGTTTCTTAGTTAAATGTGATGTCACCATCTAAACGGTGGTTTGAGATAAGAAACACCTCGTCTTATCCAATTTAAAGACAACTTGAGGAAGCCAGGAGGAATGGCGAAATGAGTAAAAAAGGAAAGCGTTATAACGACGCGTTAACCAAATATGATCCTCAACATCATCATGGTGGTGAGGAATCAATTGAAATTGTTCGTTCGTT
>CAJXEU010000224.1 GCA_913052525.1 uncultured Actinomycetes bacterium | reverse complement strand
TCTATCTTCGTTAACCGATCACTCGGTACGCGACCCCTTCACTTTGAATTTGATATTCCCCATCAGTTTTAGGTATCCATGCAGCTGACCCTTGCTCAACAATGAGTTCTTTTTTGTTCGAAGTCAATGTGGTGTTCTTCAAAGTTGAAACAACTATGTCAGTGCCTTCTCGATCTTCTACTTGAACCGTTTGCCTCTCAACTTTTTCTACATTGAATTCTGGAGTCGCAGTCTGATACCGATAGTGGCTTGAAGAGGGAGTTTGAATCTGGGGAGCAGATCTAAAATCTAAGATCTCTAAGAGAGTTGCTGGGTCTTTATGCTTACTCGTAAACCCTACTCTGACTACGTTGTCGCTAGAGCCCATTATTTCAATGGCGACACCTTCTAGATATGCATGAAGAACTCCAGGGTTTAGAAAAAGAGCCTGTCCGGGTTTTAAGATATGAGTTTTCATCATGGGCACGATGAGTAGTGCAGGGTCTCCGGGGTGCTCTTCCGCCAATTTTCTTATTGTTCTAACTTCAGATGCTAGAAATTCGTCTTCGGTTAATTTCTCGCACATCTGCGTTAAAGCTATGGCATCCCCTTCTCGACCTTGAGTCAAAATACTCTTTAATACTTCTGAGAAGTCTCCACCGCTTTTTATCATTGATAAAAGATCTTCAGGTAGTTGAAGTCGGGAAGACACCTCATATGCCTCTGATACTGTCTTGAACCCACATAAGGTTTGGAATGGAGTGAGGGCACAAATCATTTCTGGTTTAGATCGATTGTCATCAAACCCTGAAGTGGCTTGTGTTGCATCAGGATGAGCTTGTAGCGAAAGAGGGCGTTGAGCAGCAAGAATTTTTACCAAATAAGGCATTTCTTCTTGAACAAGATCCAATGCTTCTTGAAGCGTTATTTGTCTTAGTTCTCTCTCTATTGTCGCTGGACCGGATGGGTGAATTCCGAACCAGAGTTCGGCTTCAGGGGATCCAGATGGTTCCACCCCGCGCAAATCAGCTAAAGCATTAAGAGAACCCCAGTCGTAACTCTGAAGGTAGCCAGTGATTAAGTCCACAGAAGATAAGGATATTCAGGATTCGAAAGTTGGGCTCAGTCCTTTAGACCGTGCTTGTTCCATCAAATTCACATGTTCTTCTTCAGTGACACTCTCTGATTCATCAATAAGCATGATTGGAATATCTTCTTTTATTAAATAACGCCGATGAAGGCGATCGTTGTAAAGAAAATTTTCATCATCGAAATATAAAAGTGGTCCCTTGTCTTCAGGACAAGCCAAGATTTCTAAAAGTTTTGGATCCAGTGTCATCTAATCTCCTTCGATTTCCTATTTAGCTCAATCAATTCTTGCACTTCTTGCAAAGTTTTTTCGTAGGTGGTTTTATCTTCTGCTTCTAGATTAAGCCGTAATAACGGTTCTGTATTTGATGGACGAAGATTAAACCAACACTTCTCAAGTTGCACGGTAAGCCCATCTAAGTTGTCTTGTTCGTAATCACAATATTTTTTTGATACTTCTTGGATTACTTTAGAAGATTCTTCAACTTCAACATTGATTTCTCCAGAAGTAATATATGCGTTGAATGGTTCTGTTAGAAGACTTAATGGTTTTGAAGTACTCGAAAGTTCTTCTAGGACTATAAGAGCAGCAATGAGTCCTGAATCCGCCCTAAAATTATCTCTGAAGTAGTAATGCCCAGAATGTTCGCCACCAAAAGCAGCTTGTTCTTCAGCCATGATTTTCTTTATATAAGAATGACCTACACGAGTGCGAACTGGTCTGCCTCCCATTTGAGTGATGGTTTCGGGAACTATCTGAGAGCAAATGAGATTATAAACTATTGCCGCTCCAGGTTCCTTTTGTAAAACTTTCTTTGCAACAAGAGCGGTAGTAACTGACCCTGAGATTGGCTGTGCTTTCTCGTCAACTAGGAAGACTCGATCAGCGTCGCCATCAAAAGCAAGACCAATATCTGCATTTGTTTCAAGGAGACGTTTTTGTAGATCCACTAAATTTTCCGGTTGTATTGGATCAGCTGGGTGGTTGGGGAAAGTCCCATCCAAATCTTGATAGATGATTTCAAGTTCAAAGGGAAGGTCTTGGAAAACTGCGGGAACCACTAAGCCGCCCATTCCGTTGGCTGTGTCCACCACTACTCGCAGTGGCTTCAACTTTGAGGTGTCTACAAAGGATCTAACGTGGGTAGCAAAATCTTCTAGAAGGTTTAAGTGTGAAATGTTTCCTGTTCCATTTCCTAACTTTGTCTTCGATAGAACTTCGTCTCGAATTTCGTTTAGACCAGTCTCAGAACTAATTGGTCGGGCTTCGGAGAAGCAAAACTTGATTCCGTTATAGCCAGAAGGATTGTGGCTGGCAGTAAAAATTGAACCAGGAATTCG
>CAJXEU010000223.1 GCA_913052525.1 uncultured Actinomycetes bacterium | reverse complement strand
GTCCAGGTTTAGACGGTGATGAAATAATGGCACATCTGGGTTTAGAGCCTGGTAGAGAAGTAGGTCAAGCTTTGAAGTTTCTCTTAGAGATAAAGAGAGAAGAGGGGGAAGTTGACAAAGAAGAGCTGAAACAACGTTTAAACACTTGGTGGTCGTCAAGAAGTTAGTGCTGCATTCACTTTGTGTTAGTTGAGATTACGTCGTTGATAAGCCATTCAGCTACTTCTGAAAGTCCTTGTTCTGTCAGATGAAGACCGTCATCGCGTATTTGTTTTTCTCTACTACTTCCAATCTCACCAATGAATTCCTTATATGGAGCAATAGTCGCGTAATCAATGTCTGAAATCGCTTCGGCAACCAAATTATTTAGAGCATCGATACGATCAGGGTGATTTTGAGGTTTTATTTCCCGACGCAGATGCGCTCCTTCCAACCAGTAAACGTGAGCGCCTGTCGATGCGAGAGTTTCAGTACCAGTTCGATATTCGGACGAGATGTAATTGTCGTAGGCATCTGTTCCAACCCAAACCCATTCCTCACCCAAAGAAGGAATTAACCGGTCGGTTACATCCCAAGGAGTTATGTGTCCAATTACCACGTCAGGTTGAAAAATTTCAACTGCAGTAGGCCATGAAACCACGTCCCGATCGAACATAACATGTGAAGGTACAGGGTCATTCCACGCAGAACACAGTTCTCCTACAGGACCTTCTATTCCTTCAGGGATACGTTTCTGGCCATATCGACCCACAGTGCATCCGAGGTGTGCCTCATTCATAACTATAATTTCACCTGGATTTTCTAAAGACCATTCGCAAAAGGCTTCAGCAATTTGTACAGATACTGAGTCGCCAACAAATAGAATTCGCTCTCTTTCATCACTTGGAGGGGGAAGTATCCCTTGTTTGACGCAAATTCCTCCGGCAGTAGATAAATCTTCTCCAGCATCAGCTGATCTGGTGTTAACCCAAAGAAGACCGAACAAGATAGCAGTAATGGCTACAGCAGCTGTGATGGTTCCTGATAGCGCTGTCGTTGTTTTTTTTGTTAAAGGGAACCGGCGATTTTGAAAAGGACGTTCTATCACATGAAAGCTGATAGAAGCTAAGACTCCTGTGATAAATAAGTGGCAGAAAAGAAGAGGAACCCCTTCGATATTATTCACCCCAGGAAGCAAGCGGGAAAGTCGGTTTCCGGTTAGGAGCATATAAACAGGCCAGTGGTAAAGGTAGAGGCCGTAACTTATGCGCCCTAGATATGTAAGTGGAGCAGATTCCATAAAACGATGAAGAGGGCTCCAATCGGCAGGAATACTTAAACCGTAGATGATGAAAGCGCTTATCACAGCAATAAGTAGAAATCCACCTCGTTCAAACATCCAAGCGTCTTGATAGGAAACAAAAAGAACAGCCCAAACATGGAAGGCAGTAGCGGGATAGGCAAGCAAAGCAATTAGTTTCTTTGAACGTTCAGAAATCGAAGGTCCGATGTTACGGGCTATTAAAGCTAAGATAATTCCAACGAAAAGAGCTTGAGCCCGTGTATCAGTTCCGTAATAAACGCGCGAAGGGTCTGAGCCGGGTTCATGGAGTAAAGACATCCAACAAGCCGAAGCTATTGCTCCAACAGCAGCTACCCATATAAGGAATTTCTCACTTTTACGCATAATTCCTAAACCGACAATGATGAATAAGGGAGCGAAGATATAGAACTGTTCTTCAATTGAAAATGACCATATGTGTTTCAAAGGAGAAGGGATTCTGTAGTGCTCAAAGTAAGAAATATCTGCCGCTACTTCATGCCAGTTTGCGCTGTAGGTCATAGCAGACACAATTGCACCAGTCCAACGACTGGTTTGTTCAGAATGCCCGAAAAAAACTAGATAAGCGGTTAGACCAACAAGTGCGACAAATAAAGCTGGCAGTAATCTTTTAGCGCGCCTTTTTGCATATTCTTTAAGATCGATTTTGCCAGTTAAGTCCCATTCATTTAGAGCGATAGTCACAATGAGAAAACTCGATAATACGAAAAACGAATCAAGAGAAAAAATTCCGCCCGGCACGATTGAAGGTCCACCAGGCACATTTTCAGGTCGAGCATGATAGAGAAGCGGTCCTAGGATCACCCAAAGACCACGGGCTCCGTCAAGACCAGGCATATGTCTGATTTTTGGCCTTGGCGACTCAGACATTTTGGCAGATGCTCCAAAGTTTTGAGAGTGTCATTTAGCGGTCAGCTGGGATTGGGTTTGTGACAGTGTGGGTTCCCGAACGTAAAACAACACCAGGCAAAGCTTCTGTGGGGAGTCCATCATTTATGGTAAGGACCCCGTTAACGAAAACTTTGTCAATCCCCTCAGCTCCTGCGTAAAGACGTGGGCTTTCTCCAGGTAGGTCATTTAATATTCTTAGATTTTGTGCATTGATTTGCTCAGGATTGAAGATAACTAAATCAGCACAGAAAC
>CAJXEU010000222.1 GCA_913052525.1 uncultured Actinomycetes bacterium | reverse complement strand
TTGAATACAATTTTTTGGAGACATATCTAAAATATTTGGCCGGGGGCCTAAAGTGCCTGAAACCGCCGTGATCAACTCTTCCCGCATTGCATCAAGGGGCGGGTTGGTTACTTGAGCAAAGAGTTGCTGAAAGTAATCAAAAATTTGACGAGGATGATCAGAAAGTACAGATATAGGTGTGTCTGACCCCATGGAACCTATTGCTTCTTTTGAGTCGCGGATCATGGGAGTTAGAAGAACTTTTAGTTGTTCGTGGGTGTAACCAAAGATTTGCTGTCTTTGAAGATGAGTTGTTGAAACTGTTGACTCAGTTCTGTGTTCAATAGGATCTTTCAGATGGACGAGATTAGCGTCAAGCCAGTCCTGATATGGACGAGCACTTGCAAGTTTTTTCTTTATTTCCTCATTCCTGATTATTCGCCCTTGTTTGGTGTCAATTAGGAACATCTTGCCGGGCTCCAGTCGGCCTTTCTCAACGATTGAATCACTTGGTATATCAACAACTCCCACTTCGCTTGCCATCACTACCAGATCGTCATTTGTTACCCAGTAACGACTTGGCCGTAAACCATTACGGTCTAGAACTGCTCCAATGATGCTTCCATCTGTGAAAGCGATGGAAGCCGGGCCATCCCATGGTTCCATCAGGGCAGAATGGTATTGATAGAAGGCTCGCAGGTCATTAGGCATCTTCGAATTGTGTTCCCATGGCTCAGGAATCATCGTCATTATTGCTTCTGGAAGAGAGTATCCACCCATCACTAAGAGTTCTAGCGCTTCGTCAAATGCAGCGGTATCGCTTGCTCCTTGTATGCAAATTGGGAAGAGTCGATGCATGTCACCGGAGATTAAGTTTGTTTCTAACTGGGATTCTCTTGCTCTCATCCAATTACGATTTCCCTGAACCGTATTTATTTCTCCATTATGGGCTACCAATCGGTATGGATGAGCTAAGGGCCAAGATGGAAAAGTGTTTGTTGAGAATCTGGAATGTACTAATGCCAAGGCACTTTCGGTTCGTGGATCTTTTATATCCAAGTAGTACTCAGCGAGTTGTGGGGTTGTAAGCATTCCCTTGTAGACAATTGTTCTAGAGCTAAGAGACGGGAAATAAATTCCTTCATGCGGCTTAGAAGAGGAGGCCATGCTGTTTGCCGAATTCTCATCATTTTGAGACTTTGAAGATATTTCGTGTTCAGCTCTCTTACGTAGCCCGTACAAAAGACGGTCGAGTTCCAGTCCAGATATGTTTGAGTCTCCTGCTTTGGCTATAAAAGCCTGTTTCATTAGTGGTTGAGCAGCTTTAGCTGCGGGGCCAATCATTGAGTCATCAATTGGCACTTCACGCCAACCAAGAATCTTTAGATCCTCTTCCTCGCATAAGGCCGTGAATTGGTCGGTGACTGCTTCAGCTTCTGCAGCGTTATTCGGCAGGAAAGCAATGCCGGTTGCGTAAAGCCCGATAGGAGGAAGATTAAAAGTCACTTCCTCTCGATAAAGACGGTCTGGAACTTGAATCAAGATTCCAGCACCATCTCCTGAACTTGTTTCAGCACCGAGAGCTCCACGATGCTGCATCTGGCAAAGAGCGCCAACCCCAATCTCAACAATGCGGTGGCTTTTGTGTCCCTTTACATTACAAACAAAGTTGACTCCACAGGAATCATGCTCAAACTGTGGATCGTAAAGTCCTTGAGCCTCTGGTGCTGTATTACTCATTGAAGGTCCGCTCACTAGTAACTGGTGTCAGTAGCTTTGGAGCATCTTTGATCCCTAGCAATCACGCTAAAACGTGAGGAACCCCACTTCTTCGTGGCACTGAGTGTAAAACAACAGCAACTTGGTGTCGCAATTCTAAGTTCCACATATCATCATAGAGGAATGATTGTTACAGGAAAACAAAATGCGGAAGAGTTATGTGCTTTCATTGATTCTTCGCCGAGCCCTTTTCATGCTGTAAATACTTCTGCAGAGAAATTATCAAAGGCCGGTTTTACTGAAGTTGAGTCCCCAGCTTTGTTTAATGAGGAAGAATCTGTGTTCTTTCGTCGCGATGGGGCACTTATAGCTATAAGTGGGCCCCTTAAAGGTGAGGAAGCAGTAAGGGTGGTGGGTGCTCACACTGACAGCCCTAATCTTCGCCTTAAGCCAATATTTGATACAAACCGAAATGGGTGGCGTGGTCTGGGTGTAGAGGTCTATGGATCAGCTTTGAACAACAGTTGGTTGGACCGGGACCTTGGATGTTCTGGTCGTCTAGTACTAAAGACAAAAGATGGAATGTTAGAGAAAATATGTCGGTTAGATGAACCTGTTGCTCGGATTCCTCAGTTAGCTATTCACCTCGATCGGCAGGTAAACGAAAAAGGTTTAATTCTCAACCGCCATAAACATCTGCAGCCGTTAGTAGGTATTAAAGAAGGATCCAGCCTTCTTGAAAAGATGGCGCACTCAATAGATCAAGA
>CAJXEU010000221.1 GCA_913052525.1 uncultured Actinomycetes bacterium | reverse complement strand
TATCACATCATGTTTTGGAATGGCCGATTCGTACTGCTAGAAGAATCAAGAGACCTCTTTCTACTCTTGGTTTAGCCTCAGTCGTGAGCGCATTGGTGCTTGTGGTTGTAATTGTTGTTGGTCCGCGACCACCTTCTCAACAACAAATCGCAGGCGCTGTTGTTGCCGCTCTTACTGAAACCACGACTACAACAACTACGACTACTACAACAACAACTTCAGTGGCTTCTTTGGAACAAGAATCTTCCATTATTTCAACGACTTCAGAAGTGACGGCATCAACGACTTCTCTGCCAGAGGTAGAAACCCAAGAAAAAATACATGTTAAAATAAATCCTAAAGTCGCAGTAATAGGCGACTCCGTCGCAGAAAGTCTAAATCCAGCTCTTAATAGTTGGATCGAAACGCTTGGTGGAGAGTTGATTCACGAACCAGGACCTCTTTGTTCTCCACTTTGGGATCAAGAACATTATGAATTTTTTGCTATTGAACTTGAATGGAATGGAGAAAAAGAGCGATTTCTTGTAGAAGGGCCATGCCGTTCCACCATCTCCCCAGAGGCAGACCTAGTCTTGGTTTTTGACCATGGAGCCGTATTTCTAGAACACATAGATGTCCGTGATGAAAGTTCCATGTTTTTCCCAGATCCGGACCTAGTTGAAATGGTACTTGAGTCATATTCAGGTCTTTTAAATGGAGCAGCTAAAGCAGACGCTCCACTTGTATTTTTTACCGCTCCTTACAGTTTTAAGTATCCAACTGCAGAGCAAGCGATGGTATATAACGAATTAATTTTAGAAATAGCTGAATTCAATAATCACGTATATGTAATTGATTCAGCTTCAAATGTAGAAGAAAATTCGGTTCGATACCCTCGCTATGATGGGTTACATTTCACTCCTGAGGGTCAAGTAAATTTCGTTGTAGACCAAATTGCTCCACATTTTGTGTCCGATTAGTTTATCTCTCAATAAATAATTGATTAAGTTTCCAGTAATTCTGAAAGCGCCTTAGAACAATCGACTGTAAGAGTTCCCGAGTATTTCATCACTGGGACCGCCTAACCAATCAAGAGCAGTGGCATAAACCGACCGTGTGTCAACAGTAATTGGCAGATCTCCATCAACTAGATTTTTCAAATCAAAATTCCCGTATAAACCTTTTCCAGATCCAATCAGAAATTGAACAGAAGCAGTACCATGATCAGTTCCTCCAGAACCGTTTTCTGTCACTCTTCTACCAAATTCACTCGTTGACATTAATAAAACTCGGTCTGCGTGGCCGTCAGATTCAATACGATTCCAAAAATTAGATACCCCAGTTGCAAAATCAATTAGAAGGTTTTGCTGCTGAACCAACTGATCAGAATGAGTGTCGAATCCGGGGACACTTACAACAATAACTTGAGTATCTAAGTTCATATCAATGAGTCCAGCCGCAGTTTCAAGAAGAGAAGAGAAAGATTCCTCCTCATAGGGATCGGAACTATTTTCAGATTTAGCTGAATCAATTATTCCCAATGCATCCAGAGAATTAGGTATCGCAGACTGTGCAGCCGCCAACGCAGGCTCATTTGATAGAGGAGAAGCAGTATTAAGAAAAGCTAATACAATACTTTCACTATCTGTGCCTGGAGGGGTTGCTAATCGAAATTTTGAAGGAGAGTTGATCACTGTTGAAATGCTGGAATTTCCGGTAAGAATCGATGCACCACCGCCAAGGGCTATTCCTCGAAGCGGGTTTGGAGTTGAACCTTCAGTGGCGTCTAACCAGCGTCCTATCCATCCTGTTTCCTCTTTATCTGTCCTTCCGCTAGCCCAAGCGTCTGTTGCTGCAAAATGCGATCTTCCCTGTTCAGGTATCCCAGAACCAGCGATGATCTTAAGCATCTCGTTATCCCAGAATTCAGACAACGGGGCAAGTGATGGGTGAAGTCCAAAATCGGTTCTTCCAGTTAAAGAAATCAGACTAGAATCCGGTAATCCAAGAGTAGGGCGAGCGTCATAGTAGACACCATCAAGGGGAACCAAAGTGTTCAGTCCATCGTTTCCACCAGCCATCTGAACGATTACTAAAACTGGGTTTTCAGGAGAAGTAGGAATGGAAGTGGAACTAGTTGTACTGGACGTACTTGGAATTGCATCTAAGGTTGTTGTGGAGGGAACTAACAATCCTTTTTCTGATTGGTCGCGTAATAGTGTTGCCCATGTTCCGACTCCTGCTGCAGTAGCGGCGGCACCACCTGAAAGATAAAGAAAACGTCGACGACTTAGTTCACTCATCTATATCACCATGAAATCCGGAGAGGCGAGAGCAATGGCGAGACAAATACGGCCTCTTTGATGCATAGGAGAGGTATTCCATAGTTCTTGCAGAGAAGTAACCGTCGGTTGATTAAATCCATCTGGATAACCGAAATAATGAGCGAGATCATCCCAGTTAGCGGAACTGGCTGCTTGAAGAGCGGGCGAGTCTTTTGAAGTATCAGAGGCAATGGTTATAGCAGCTGAAAAACG
>CAJXEU010000220.1 GCA_913052525.1 uncultured Actinomycetes bacterium | reverse complement strand
TGGTGGTGCCGCTTGGGAAGGCGAGCAGTTAGGTTCGAGTGAAACTAACCGTTGGGCTTACGGAATTTGTGATGCTCCTGCTCATTCTTTAGGAGGAGGAACCGATGAAATTCAAAAAAACACTCTTGGGGAGAAAGTTTTAGGTCTCCCCCGCGAACCTGCTGTAGATATAGATATCCCTTTTTCTGAGGTCAAAAAAAATTAACGCTCTAATCCAAAGACGGGAGTCTCATACCGCCTTGTGATACTTCGTAAAATTTTTCCACTCTTGTCTCCCAATCAGAAGAAGCTCGCAAAATCTTTTTCATTGCATGTATCCCTGCGGACGGGTTAGAACTTATTTCTTTAGCCAAGTGATGAGAGTGTTCTAAAACTTTATTATCAGGAACCACCTCAAAAGCTATGCCTAATTTCTGAAGTTCCGGACCAAAGAATTTTCTTCCAGTAAGTACAAGTTGACGAGCTATCTCTGGTGAATAATTCTCAAAGAGCCAAACTAAATTCATAGGTGCAGCCATACCAATTTTTATTTCCCCAACTTGAATGTAAGCCTCTTCGCCGACAACCAAAAGATCGCAAGCAAAAGCAAGAGAAGCTCCACCATTAATAGCAAACCGTTCAATTGCTCCAACAATAGGAACAGGACATTGGAAAATAGCCCGATGCGCTTCTTTCATAAGCTCCCAAGATTGCTCTAACCACGGAGGAGGAGGATCTGCTCTATATTCCTTAAGGTCAAGTCCTGAACAAAACGCTCCGTCAGCACCATGCAAAAGAACAGCGTTCACATCATCTCTGTTATTTATCTCTTCAAATGCTGAAGCCAGTTCTGCATTAAGCGGCCCCGTAATAGCATTCTTTCGACTTGGTCTATTCAAAGTGATCGTTGCTAATGAATCCTCAAAATCAACCAGAACGTTTTCACTCTTCGTTACCATTATTGTGCCCGACACACTCCGTCGGTTCGTGCTGCTTCTGCCACAGCCTTTGCTACCGCTAAAGGAACCGACTTATCAAAAACAGATGGAACAATAAACTTCGGACTCAATTGTTCATCAGACACTGAATCTGCTATTGCACGAGCTGCAGCTATTTTCATGTTTTCCGTTATATCAATAGCCTGCGCATCCAGAGCCCCACGAAATATGCCAGGAAAGGCGAGCACATTATTAATCTGATTTGGGTAATCGCTTCGACCGGTAGCCATGACTGTTGCTATACCATCTGCTTCTTCAGGACGAATTTCCGGATCAGGGTTCGCCATTGCAAAAACAATTGGATTTGAATTCATTGTCCGTAGATCTGATGCCGTGACAAGACCAGGGCCACTCACACCTATAAACACATCTGCTCCAACAAGTACATCTTGAAGAGACCCCATCTTTCTTTCTGGATTTGTATTCTCGCCAAACCATTCTTTCGCAAAATTTAGATTGTCTCGACCTGAATAGATAGCTCCAGTTCGATCAACTCCTACTATTTCACCAACTCCGGCATTTAAAAGAATCTTTCCTACCGCTACCCCAGCGGCTCCCATACCTGCAATAACTACTGAAAGGTCTTCTATCTTTCGTTCAGTTATTCGACAGGCATTCCAAAGTGCCGCAAGAGTTACAACAGCTGTTCCATGTTGGTCATCATGAAAAACAGGAATATCTAAAGCTTCTTTCAAAGCGTCCTCAACTTCGAACGCAGCTGGAGCTGCAATATCTTCAAGATTGATCCCCCCAAATGATGGGGCAAGTCGTATAACGGTTTCAACAATCTCCGATGGATCATTGACGTTTAAACAAACTGGAAATGCATCAACTCCGGCAAACTCTTTAAATAAAAGTGCTTTACCTTCCATAACTGGCATCGCAGCTAATGGCCCTATATCCCCTAGTCCAAGTACAGCAGTTCCATCTGAAACAATTGCGACAGTGTTTTTTCTGATCGTCAAGTCATGAGATTTATTTGGATCATCAAATATGGCATTACATACGCGAGCAACTCCTGGGGTGTACGCCATAGATAAATCATGTCGATCATCTACTGAACAAAGGCTCTTTATTCCGATTTTCCCACCTTCGTGCATTGCGAAGGTTCGGTCATACCACGACAATAATTTCACTCCACTGAGAGCATTCACTGCTGCCACAACTGTTGAAGAATGTTCTTCGTCAATACAGTTCACACATACATCGTTAATTAATTTGTCTCCACGTACATCGAATCCCTCCATGGAAACAATATTTCCGCGGACTTCCCCAATTGCGGTTGCTAATCGTCCAAGAGTGTTAGGAATATTGTCTAATTCCACATGGAGCATGATTGAGTGCGCGGCGGTTGGAAGGAAAGGCATATAAAAAGCCTAGAGGGACAAAAACAAGACACCTTTGCTTAATGGCTTGAATGAAAATACTTAATCAAAAAATTAGAACTGTGCTCGTTGAATATCGAAACGACGTTGAACTTTTGTAACGACGACAGGCTTTTCTTCGACTTCTTCTTCGACCTCTTCTTCGACCTCTTCTTCGACCTCTTCTTC
>CAJXEU010000219.1 GCA_913052525.1 uncultured Actinomycetes bacterium | reverse complement strand
TTTGGGGTTACACATGTTCGTGAAGCAATAAGTGAATTATTGACACGTCATGCAAGTAGTTTCCAAAGTGATTCTTCTGCACTTGAGCAGCAGTTAAATGAAATGGGTGTTTCGCCTGAAATTGAAGATTTTTTAAGCATTGGTGAAAATCTTGACCCAAGTTTTATTTTGGGTGCGGTACGGTCGGCAGATCAAGAAGAGTTACTACCACATCTTGAAGCTCTTATTTCCATAGTTATCGGTTACGTCGATTACTTTATGGACGAAATCGGCACGGGACTTGTTCCGAATTATTCGATGATTACTGAAGCTTTACGGCGGCGACGGGTTGAGACAAGCGAATCGGACAGATTTGTTGAAAAAGTTCTTGGCCTTAACCTCACCCAAGAACAAGTAGATCGTGGTACTGCGTTCGTCAGTGGAGTGATTAAGTGGGGTGGCACCAACGATCTTGCCAGATTATGGGAAGACAAGAGGTTTCTTCCTACCCCCAATGAGGTAGAGAACTCTCGTCTTTGGCTGGCTCGAACTGAACTTCTTGATACGTGAGTTGTTAATCATCAGGGTCAATTTTTTCTCTTTCCCAGATTGGAAGCTGACCATCTGACCGATCCGATTTTGTAGGAGTGGCTCGTCTTCGTGATTCTTGAGTTGCTATGTGATACCAGAGAAGAGCAACTACAGAAAGTGACGCTAATCCTGCATACCCTCCATAAACCGGTATCGGAGCAAGTGCAGCTATAAGCGCTCCGATTGCCCAACTCATTTGGAATCTTCCTTCAAATTTTGCAAAAAATCTTCCGTGGTTTGCATCAGGGGCGTCGCGTTGAACTAGCGAGTCAAAGGCTAGTTTGGCTGTTCCTCCTGAAACCGTAGTTACAAAAGAAATAAGAACTGCTGCAAGAACCCCACGAGCGAAAGAAGCGATTATTGCTCCGGTGAAAAGTAGTAGAAGTGAGAAAAAGATTATTTGTTCTTCAAGGAATCTTTTTCTAAAACGAGGTGCGAGATTCGCTCCAATAAGCATTCCAAGCCCTGCAGCAATCATGACAACTCCGAAATGCCAAGCGGGAGCACCTGGGGTTCCAAAAACGTTTTGGTCACGTAAATGTCCTGTTGCCACTCCGGCTGCTTCACCTATCCCACTTAAAGACAGCCCTTCTTCTCCTCCTCGGAATTCAAAAGCAAGTAAAAAAGTTACAAATCCTACTGCGGCGCGAAGAAACGCCATGGTGCCGGCAGTATAGACAATGCTTTCTGTTCGAAGTTCTGTTATTTCGTTAACGGATGCTGGTTTTTTAGCTACAACAATTTTTGGCATTTGTAGCGCGTACAGAGTTGTTAATCCGAATCCAAATACGGCAGCCCACGCCGGCCAAGCATCTCCACCGAGTAAAGCCAGTCCCCCAATTGCTGCTCCCGTCATTGAGCTCAATGCACCTACGATGCTAAGTTTGGCGTTACTTTCTACAAGACCGAGATCGGATCGCACTAATTCAGGGAGCACCGCACTTTTAGCCACGGAATAGCTTTTCCCTAAAATGAGAAAACCAAATGCCTCTGGGAATAAAAACAGGCTGTCTATGTGTCGGGTCATTAACCATGCCAAAACACCGCGTCCGATGATTGTAAAAAGGATCATTCGTCGTCGTCCACCGGGAATCCTGTCAATGAGCGGACCAATAAGCGGTGTAACCACTGCAAAGGGAGCGATGGTGAGAACTAAATAGAGTGCAACTCGCCAACGTGCAGCGCTTGGGTCTACGGAAAAAAATACTGAACCGGCAAGAGCCACCGCGATCATTGCATCGGACATGGTTCCAAACGCGTGAGTTCTCCCGAGTCGAGCAAACGGTGTTAGCCAAAGACCAGATGGTGTTTTTTGTTCTTTAGGTCCCGAGGAGGGTTCATCAACGAAGTCCACAATCTAAGACTATGCCTTAATTTTTCATGGCGGTGTGTATATATTCCTTACTTCTTCCCACCGTTACACATCTGATGGTAATGAAGTTTGCGCACTCTCAAGTTTTAAAATCTAATCCTTTAGACCAGCCCATAATAGGAAGATCTGTCTCTACCGCCGCTGTAGACCTAAGGGGAGTAACTGTGGCGTAGCCTTCACGCAATTTCGCAGAGTCTGTTCCAGTAGGTATTTCATTTTGAGTTGGTAAGAGGTCTATATGTATTCCTGTTTCATCTTTATCAACAATGCTGGTATGAACACCACCTAAGGGTGCTAAATCGCATTGACATATCCCTCGTACTTTGTCTGGTTTCACATTTGGCACATTTAGATTCAGCACTGTTCTCAGCGGTGCAGTTGCCAGCCAGACAAGTAGCGGAGCTGCGACCATTGCCGCAGTTGGCCACTCCCATTCTTCAGATCCATCTTCTGTCCCATCACCGATACTTACCGCTAATCCTGGACAATCAAACTTAGAAGATACAAGAGCAGTGGCAACTGTTGCGGAGTACATAGTTGACCTTCCAGTATTCGGACCTTTATTGATTCCTGATATCAACAAATCCGG
>CAJXEU010000218.1 GCA_913052525.1 uncultured Actinomycetes bacterium | reverse complement strand
CTTGGGTGGTGGAGGTAAACCAGTGGTTTTAGAGGGTAAACCCAGTGAGATTGCATTGTTTCTTTTCGGTAGACGTGACAACAGCGAAGTTAAGTTATCCGGTGACTCTGAGGCAATAAATGAGATGAAGACTGGAAAACTTGGCGGTTGAGTTCCTATAAGAGTTCTTGGCGAGTTACTGGTTTTGATAAGTGAGGAAATATAAGGATCGCTATTAAGTAAAAAGTCAATCCAAGCGATTGTGTAAAGCCGAATCCGTAGGTCATCGCAAGGATGGTAGTTAAAACGGAACCAATTACTGAAAAGAATCCATTGATGGCCCATGCCCAGGAGATGTAGATGGTTGGGGAGTTGCTAATGCGAGCAATTGACCCTAAACCCAGAGGCATAAATACTCCTAGGCAAAGACCTAGTGGAGCAAGAATTATAAAAGCTGAAAAGAAACGAAACCATAGAGGAAATTGGATTAGAAGATTGGTTAACGGAGTTAATCCGATTAGATAGCTCGCAGTTGTTGTTGAAAGAATAATTAGTAACCAAAGTCGCAATTTCGGTTTGTTGCTAATAAAACTTGAAGAAGCCGATCCGATGCCAGTAAATATTAGAAGTGACGCCAACGTGACGGCCAACGAATAGGTGGGGTAACCAAGCAATAAGACTAGTTTCTGGATCATTGTGATTTCGAGAAGCATAAACCCTATGCCTAAGGCAGCGAAGTAACTAAAAGAAGCTTTTTTGTTAGGAAGTTCAGACCAATCTTTGCGAATTAGATAGAAGGGAAGTAGCAAAAAGGTTGCTGCTAGAAGGACAGAAATTATAAGAAGAAGTATTAGGACACGTTCACCAACTGCTACTTCCGGATCTCGTGCAGGGTCTACAGGTTCAAGGATTTCATTTAAAACGTCGCTGAAATTTTGAAAATGCCAGAAAAATGGAGCATTGTCATGCACTGGGGACAAGTTGTAAGGATAATTGTCGAGAGCATCTTTTAATTGACCGTATGGACTCGAAGCAACAAGTTCAATAGTTTTATTGAGTCCTTTTTGGTTAGGCATATATCTAATTTTTGTTCCTTCTATTGATTCGACGTGCTTTGAAAGACGTTTCAATTCAACAGCCGAAAAGGGTTTCTTTTTGATCAGAATAGTTGAGAGTGAAGCTGGGTAATCTAAAGAGGTTGCGACCACAATATGCTCACTAGGATTTTCTACATTAAGACCGGTAAGGGATTCATAAGCGGTACTGACGTATCGAGCTGTTCGGTTTGGTCTTTGATCGAAATCATATTCTCCAAATTGAGCAACTATTACCCCTTCTTCAGTTAAATGCTCGAATGCTTCATCAAGCATCTCCACAGTGTAGAGATAACTTTCTGAGAGAACGAAAGCGCCTGAACTAGCAGAGTTATTAGCTGCATAACTATCCGGAGCTACGAACCAGATTAGGTCGTAAATTTTGTTAGATCTAGTGAGATGAGTCCGACCATCGCCTGTTGTTAACTTAACTCCCGGCTGGTTGATGAGGCCTCCTGAATATGAGTAGTATTTCTCTTTTAAGAGAGAAGTAGTTACAGGATTAAGTTCTACAGCTTCGATGGATTTAGTTTGAAAAAAAAGTGAAGAGAGAATTTCATGCCCTCCAGCTGAGCCAATAATTAGAGCATTTTCTGGAGAGGGTTCAAAAGTTCGGAATGGAATCGAACGTGGGTCATTTTCAAGATGCGATAGTTTCGAGAAGTTCCCATCAAATTTAATTATGTTTGAACCTAGAAGAGCATCATGGTAAATAAGGTGGCGGTCAAAAAGCTCCTTTTGAACATCGATTCTAAAGACTGGTCCCCATTCGGAGTGTTCGAATTCTATTTCGGCCGTTGATTTGATATTTTCCGTTTTGATTTCAGGTATAAAATTAGGAATCGTTACGGCCAGTAGTGTGATTACAAGTATTGAAATTTTGGATATTTTAGTTAAAACTTCGGAAGATTGATAAAAGAAACTAATAAGAGAAAGAATCATCGCTGTAAGAATTATTGTAAGGGGTGGTCCGAGAGAGATCTGTAAAGGAATGGCGATGATGCACGCTAAAGCAGCTCCTACAAGATCAGTTGCGTATAGACGGTTAATTCTTTCCGGCCTGCTACTCAAGAGAGAGGAGATGGCAAGACCTATCGCAACAAATGGGATGAACAAAGATAGACAAAGAATAACTAACGAGCACACATTTCTAAATGAATCGAGCGTTCCGTAATCCCAAATTTTAGTTGTGTTTATAGGGATTTTAGCGACTATGAAATAACCACAAATTAGAGTAATAGCAGCTAAAAATCCTGATTTTTCTAATATTATATTTTTCGATAGTTGACGCAGGCGGGAAGAAATAGTGAGGAGAACTCCACCACACCCCAAGCCCAATAGTGCTAACCCAATAACGAGATAGGTGTAATAGTAAAAAAGTTTGTAAGAGACGATCCGGGTATAGCTGATTTCAATTAGAAGGCCGCACATGCCTAATGCGAAAATGGTGAAGTAGTCGCGTTTTTCCAGGAGGCTTCTAAGCCTTATTTTCATTTGAGTATCCTAGTTGTTTCTTTTTGCTAGACGGAATCATAGCTAAATTGATTTAAGGGTTATCTTGATGTAATAAATGAAATCAAGAATGGAAAACTTGGCGGTTGAGTTCAGAAAGTATTTGTTCTTAAGAACTAGT
>CAJXEU010000217.1 GCA_913052525.1 uncultured Actinomycetes bacterium | reverse complement strand
ATCACTAGTAGTCCACCATGTTGTTGGTGAAAGAGATTTTAATGACACAAGATTCAAGGCATTAGATCCAACTGATCTAGTTGACTATCGTCCGGTTGAGTACGAGAACAACATGTCCGAAATCATGGCAGCAGCAGATTTAGTTATTTCTCGTGCAGGGGCCACAACAGTTGCAGAAATATCGATTATGGGTGCTCCTTCTGTTCTTATCCCATTGCCCAACGCTCCTGGAGATCATCAGACAGAGAATGCTAAAGCGCTTTACGCTACTGGTGGAGCAATTCACTTAAAGGACAACGAACTTGATGGAAATCGTTTAAAAAATGAAGTTGTTGCATTGCTTTCGGAAAAAGAGAATCTAAAACACATGGCCATAGCTGCTAAAAAACAAGGGCGTCCTAATGCTGCATTAGATATTGCAGATTTAGTAAGAGAGTATGCGCGTGACTAAAGCAACAGCGGATCTTTCTGTGAGAAGTAAAGTTCATATATTAGGTATCGGTGGTGCTGGAATGAGTGCTATTGCTGAAGTTCTGACTTCTATGGGACATCTTGTCACCGGATCTGATCTTAAAGAATCTGCAGGACTAGACCGCTTACGTGCACTTGGCATCCTAGTTACTGTCGGGCATAAGGCTAGCAATATCGGTGATGCAGAGTTCGTAGCGAGATCAACAGCAGTCCCAAATCATAACATTGAATGTCAGACTGCTCTTAAACGTAGAGTTCCCTTACTAAGTAGAGCTGAAATTCTTGCTGAAATTTGTAGACAGAAATCAACGATAGTTATTTCTGGAACTCATGGAAAAACCACAACTTCGTCAATGTTGGCCTTAGTTTTAAGGGCAACTGGTATGAAGCCTTCTTTTATTATCGGAGGTGATGTTAATGAAGTGGGCACAGGTGCGGCTTGGGATGACGGGCATATTTTTGTAGCAGAAGGGGATGAAAGTGACGGAACTTTCTTACTTCTGCCACGAGATTTTGCAGTGGTCACTAATGTTGAAGCAGATCACCTAGATCACCATGGGGGGTATAAAGCTCTTGAGGGGGCGTTTGAAAAGTTTGTTGCAGAAACCAGAGGCCCTGTGATTATTGGGGTTGATGATGACGGAGGTAAAAAGTTAGCGAGTGCAAGAAATGCTGTAAGTCTTGGACTGGATGCATCAGCAGAATGGAAGATCACTGAACTTGAGGAATCATGGACGGGCGTTTCGTTTAATTTACTGGATAAAGACAACCATGGTCTAGCACTGAAACTTCCAATTCCTGGGCTGCATAATGTAAAGAACGCAGCTTGTGCAGCCGTTGCGGGAATAGTTGCTGGCGCTAATCCAGATGCCGTGGTTCAAGCACTGGAACGCTTTGGAGGTGTGGCTAGACGTTTTGAACATCGGGGACAAACGGCTGGCATCACATTTGTTGATGATTATGCCCATCTTCCAACAGAAGTTTCTACCACTATTTCTGCCGCAAGAACTGGAAACTGGAATCGTCTAATTTCTGTATTCCAGCCGCATAGGTATAGTCGTACAGAAGCTCTTTGGAAAACTTTTCGTGATTCGTTTAATGGTACTGATCTCCTTTTCGTCACTGATATATATTCTTCTGGAGAGAAAGTACGGCCAGGAATTTCAGGCTCTCTTATAGCTGACGTTGTTTCATCAACTAATCCGCCATTTGAAGTTCGTTACGTGCCACGTCGACAAGAATTAGTTGAAGAATTAGTTGAAGAGTTAAAAGTTGGAGATTGCTGCCTAACCATGGGAGCAGGTGACTTAACTTCACTCCCAGATGAAGTTCAGAACAAAATACGGAATCAAGATGAGTAAAGAGCTTTTCTTAAACTTTTCAAAGAGTCTCAATTTGAGTGAAAAGATTGCAACTTCTTACGATTTGAGCCAGCTTTCTACATACAGAGTTGGCGGGTCAGCAGCTTTCTTTGCTCGCATTCCTAAGTTGAACGACCTCCGAAAAATTACTGAAGCGATCTCTAAGAGCGGTATAGAAGTTCTCACAATTGGTAATGGTTCAAACC
This sequence comes from uncultured Actinomycetes bacterium, assembly GCA_913052525.1. Lineage (GTDB taxonomy): Bacteria > Actinomycetota > Acidimicrobiia > Acidimicrobiales > MedAcidi-G1 > MedAcidi-G2B. Next base: position 684 of record CAJXEU010000217.1, on the reverse strand, counting down.
TCCTAGTCTCTGATTCTGGGTTTGATGGTCTAGTACTTCAGTTAGGAGATGACTTCGAATATGTATCAGTTGATGACCAGGTCGTAACTGCTGGCGGAGCAGTGAGTCTTCCGGTTCTTGCTCGAAATAGTGTTAAAGCAGGTTTATCAGGGCTTGAATGGGCAGTTGGCGTTCCTGGTTCCGTTGGTGGAGCGGTAAGAATGAATGCGGGTGGTCACGGGGCTTCAGTTTCAGATTCTCTGCTGTCGGTAAAAATCTTTAACTTACGTACAAATAATCAGGAAACGTTAAGTGTTGGAGAGCTCGAAATGCAGTACCGGTCAACAATAGTTTCAGGGGATCAAGTAGTTATTGAAGCCAGCTTCCTCCTCGACATAGGGACAATAGAAAAAGGCGAGGAAGAAATATCCGAAATCGTCAGATGGAGAAGAGAGAACCAGCCGGGCGGTCAAAATGCAGGGTCTGTTTTCATGAACCCCCAAGGAGATTCTGCCGGAAGACTTATTGATGTATCTGGTTTGAAAGGTTATGAAATAGGCTCGGCGAAGGTATCAGAAAAGCATGCGAATTTTATCCAAGTCAAACCAGACGGATCTGCTGAAGATATCTACAAGTTAATGAAAGAAATACATGACAAAGTTTTAGAAAAGACGGGTATTTCTCTTAAAACGGAAACTGTCATGA
>CAJXEU010000216.1 GCA_913052525.1 uncultured Actinomycetes bacterium | reverse complement strand
ACTGAATCACAACCCGTTGCTACGCATCTTTACTATTTAAACCGGATTGGCTTATCAAAGTTTGATATCCGGGCTTGATGATGTTGTTAATTATCTCTAAACGTTCATAAAAGGGCCAGAAAGCACTTTTCATAGCGTTCACAGTCAACCATTGAAAGTCTTCTAAATCCCAGCCGAAAGATTCATGAAGAGACAGCATTTCTGAAGTCATTGAAACATCGCTCATAAGACGATTATCGGTGTTTAAAGTAACTCGAAACCCTAATTCTCGAAGCAAACCAATGGGATGTTCGCCAATACTGCTAGCGGCACCTGTATGAACATTGGAAGTTGGGCAAAGTTCTAGTGGCAGGCGCCGGTCTCTAATGTACGAAGCAAGGCGACCTAGCACCGGTGTTCCTTGTTCATCAAATGTAATATCGTCAACTATTCGAACGCCATGCCCTAAACGTTCAGCTCCACAAAATTGGACGGCTTCCCAGATTGAAGGAACTCCAAAGGCTTCGCCGGCATGGATAGTGAAGTGAAAATTTTCTCTTTTTAAATATTGGAAGGCTTCCAGGTGAAGAGTGGGAGGGAAACCTGCTTCTCTTCCAGCTATATCAAAACCAACTACACCTCGGTCCCGATGGCGAACAGCTGCCTCCGCTATCTCAATAGAATCATCAGCGGTACGCATTGCAGTGATTAGGGTGCCGATTGTCAGATTCGAATTTTTGCTTCCTTCAATGAAGCCTGCTGTTGTGGCTTCAATAACTTCGTCAAGTGAAGACCCTTCACTAGTCATTAGCGAAGGTGCGTAACGGACTTCCGCATAAACAACTCCGTCTGCTGCAAGATCTTCAGCACATTCAACTGCCACCCGATAACAGGCATCAGCAGTCTGCATAACTCCTACTGTGTGTTGAAAGGTTTCTAAATAAAGAGATAAATCTCTACGGTCAGCCCCTCGATGAAACCACTCAGAAAGCTTTTCAACATCAGTTGTGGGTAGATCTTGATAGTTATTTTCTTCAGCGAGTTCAATTATTGTTTCGGGGCGAAGGCCGCCATCTAAGTGATCGTGAAGAACGACCTTAGGAGCCTGTTTAAGTGTTTCTGTATCCATCATTAGTACAGAATCTTGTCAAAGAAATCTCTAGTTCGCTGATGTGTCGGGTTGTTAAAGATCTCTTCCGGTAGTCCTACTTCAACGATTTCACCTTCATCAATAAAAACCAGTCGATCGGCAGCAGCTTTAGCAAAACCCATTTCATGAGTTACAACCACCATAGTCATCCCATCTGCCGCCAATTTCAGCATGACATCTAGAACTTCTTTCACCATTTCTGGATCCAGAGCTGATGTAGGTTCATCAAACAACATGATTTTAGGTTCCATAGCAAGCGATCGAGCGATGGCTACGCGTTGTTGTTGGCCACCAGAAAGTTGACGGGGAAAAGAATCAGCTTTTTCTGGAATCCCCACTCTTGTGAGCTGGAGCATGGCGATTTCAGATGCTTCTTTCTTACTTTTCCCACGCACTTTTTTTAAAGCCAAAGTAATATTTTCCAGAACGGTCAAATGTGGAAATAAGTTGAATTGCTGGAAAACCATTCCTACTTCTGCTCTAACTGCGTCAATGTTCGTTGCGGGGTCGGTTAAGTCAAATCCATCAACAATGACGTCTCCTTCTGTGGGTATTTCAAGAAGATTGAGGCAACGTAGCACGGTTGATTTCCCTGAGCCGCTTGGTCCGACGATCACGACAACTTCACCAGCGTTGACGTCTAAATCAACGTTTTTTACAGCATGAATTGTTCTGTTGAAGGTTTTTGTTAGTCCACGTGCGGAAATCATTTACCTTTCTCCTTTCCGGTCGCGTGTCATTCTTCGCTCTAGAACTGAGAGAAGAACGGAGAGGCTTAGCGTCAAGAGAAGGTAGATGAAAGCGACCACGAAGTATCCTTCTCGAAATTTGAAAGTACTAGCAGAGAATTGTCTCGCTCTTTGAGTGATTTCTAGTACTCCTAGTACTGAGAGTAGGGATGTGTCTTTCAAGATAGCTATGAAGTCGTTTCCTAAAGGTGGAATGATTGCACGCATTGCTTGAGGAAGTACGACAGAATTCATTGTTTGTCGCCGGGATAAGCCAAGAGAACGTCCAGCTTCGGATTGTCCTGGGGGCACGGATTGAATTCCGCCACGAAAAATTTCGGCCATGTATGCGCCGTAGATGATTGACAGAGTAACTGTTGCCCGCATTTCAAAGTTGATACTTAAATTTATTACGTCGCTTACTTGAGGGACAAGTATTAAAGCAACTACGAAAATAAGTGGAAGTATTGGAATACCGCGAATAATTTCAACGTAGGTTCTGGCAATATTTCGGAGGAAAACATTTTTGGAAAGTTGACCCATTCCGACAAGTAATCCAAGAACTAAAGCTATACCGAAGGATTGAAAGGTGGCTCTGATAGTTACTCGCAGTCCTGGCCAAATGCGATCCCAAGCGAGTTCGTAGTCGCTATTGAAACTTATCTGCCAGGCCATCCAGCCAAGTAAGGCAAGGACGATGAGACCCCACCAAGGAAATGTGTCCCACCATGGTCGGCTATCTCTTACCCGTCGCTTCTTCAACAATATCGTCACAGGTCCAATCCTCAATTTTTGAACTTCTATATATCTAGACCTTAACGCATTATGTCAAAACGTTAGAAGGGCGGGGCTTAAAAGCCCCGCCCTTCCTGTTAACAATC
>CAJXEU010000215.1 GCA_913052525.1 uncultured Actinomycetes bacterium | reverse complement strand
TATGGCAATGACTTTAAGCAAGCGCTTCACAACAAGTGTTTGTAATAAGGCGGTTTACTACATACGGATCCATGTTTGCGTTTGGTCGACGGTCTTCGATGTACCCCTTTTGATCAATGTGCACTTGCCATGGGATTCGAACTGAAGCACCGCGATCGGAAACTCCGTAACTGAACTGGTCATAGCGTTGGGTTTCATGTTCACCTGTTAGGCGATCTTCTGAACCGACACCATATCCGGCGATGTGTTCTGCGGGTTTGCCTTCTGCACCTAAAGATTCGCAAGCGGTGATGATTGCATCATAGTTTTCGCGCATCTTGTTGGTGGAGAAGTTTGTGTGTGCGCCGGCTCCATTCCAGTCTCCTTTTATTGGTTTTGCTGCGATTGAGGCATCTACACCAAAGTCTTCGGAAATTCTGTACAACAAATAACGGGCAATCCATATTTCGTCTGCCGCGCGGACGGTGTCGAGTGGTCCTATCTGAAATTCCCATTGACCAAGCATTACCTCGGCATTAGTTCCAGAGATAGTTAGGCCAGCTTCAATACAAGCGGTGGTGTGGGCTTCAACGATGTCTCTCCCTGAGGTTTCAACTGCGCCTACACCACAGTAATAAGGTCCTTGTGGAGCAGGAAATCCATCCGTTGGCCATCCAAGTGGCTGACCATCAACGAAAAAGGTGTATTCCTGTTCAATTCCAAATATTGGTTCTTGATCAGCATATTTTTCGTAGGTCTCTACGCATGCGGCACGCGTGTTTGAGGGATGTGGAGTTAAAGCGCCGTCAGGTAAACACACGTCGCAAAGTACAAGCACGTCTCCGCCTCCGCGAATAGGATCTGGGCAAGAAAACACTGGTCGGAGTACACAATCAGAGTTGTCTCCTGGAGCTTGGTTTGTGCTTGATCCATCAAAGCCCCATATCGGAAATTCTGTTGTTCCATCTGGGATGATTTTTGTTTTTGATCGGACATATGGAAGGGGTTCAGTTCCATCAATCCAAATGTATTCAGCTCGCATTGCCATTTTTTCTTCTCTTTTTCTCGAGCGCTATAAGCGATTGGTTTATGTATCAATTTTTGATTACTGAGTTAGCAATCGGTATTCGACAGATTATGTCGCATGAACCCTATTTTTGTGGGATGGGATTTCATTTTTGTTGCTCTTATGTGAACAGTGTGTAAACGTTTCCTAATTTATTAGCGCGTAGCGATCTTTTCTCCCATGCTGGGTGTATGGAAGAAGGACGTAGTAGTCAACAAGACTATGTATTAAGAACAATTGAAGAGCGTGGTGTCCGATTAATTCGTCTGTGGTTTACGGATGTTCTTGGTCAACACAAGTCTGTGGCGATTTCTCCAGCAGAACTAGAAACAGTGTTTGATGAGGGTTTGCAATTTGATGGGTCTGCGATTGATGGGTTTAGTCGAATACAAGAAAGCGATGTTTTAGCGCGTCCTGATGCTTCGACTTTTGAATTGTTGCCATGGGCAACTGAAGATGAACCGTCAGGTACTATTTTTTGTGACATAACTGATCTAGATGGGTCTCCTTTTGCTGGAGATCCTCGACAAGTGTTACGCCGAAATATTGAACGGGCGAGAGAATCTGGGTTCGAAATGTTCTGTGCCCCTGAAGTCGAGTTTTTCTATTTCGCTGACAACAACACCACTACACCTCAACCTCTTGATAAAGCTTCTTATTTTGATCTGACAACTGCAGATATTTCTTCAGATTTACGTAAACGTACTCTCCATATGCTTGAAGCGCTTTCAATACCAGTTGAATACTCATTTCACGAGGACAGTCCGAGTCAGCATGAAATTGATTTACAGTACACCGATGCAATGGCGATGGCTGATTCAGTAATGACCCTTCGGTTGGCGGTAAAAAAGATTGCGATGGAAAGTGGGGTTTACGCCACTTTTATGCCTAAACCTCTTAATGGGATTCAAGGGTCTGGGATGCATACTCATCTTTCTTTATTTAAAAATGATGCGAATGCTTTCTATGATCCGGATGCGGAAAATGGACTCTCAGAGGTAGCTCAAGGATTTATCGCAGGGTTGTTGCATCATGCGCGAGAGATATCTGCGGTAACAAACCAATTGATTAATTCTTATAAACGAATTAATGAAGGTTATGAAGCTCCGCGTTATGTTTCTTGGGCTCATAACAATCGTTCTGCTTTGATAAGGGTTCCTGTCACTAAGCCGGGAAAACCTGATTCGACACGTATTGAATATCGAGCTTTAGATCCGGCATGTAATCCTTATTTAGCTTTTTCTGTACTTTTGGCTGCGGGTTTACGGGGTGTTGAAGAAAAAATGAAACTACCTAAAGAAGCGACAACTAATCTTTATAATTTGACCCGATCAGAGCAGCAAAACTTAGGGGTTGCGCGACTTCCCGCAAGTTTGAATGAGGCTCTTGATGAAATGGAAGAGTCATCTTTGGTTCGTGAAACGTTAGGTGATCATATTTTTGAGTGGTTCTTACGAAATAAACGAGCAGAATGGGATCATTATCAACAACAAGTCACTCCATTTGAGTTGGAACGTTACCTTCCCTCTTGGTAGTGATTAAGTACAACATTTATGGAACCTTTACTCGTTTTTCCAAATACACCGCCACCAGAACTTTCTCAAGCTCTTGATTTAAGTGCTTGGCTTTGGAAAGGTATTGACGACCCTGATCAGGCATTAGCTGATAATGGGTGGTCAGGAGCTGTTATTGCTG
>CAJXEU010000214.1 GCA_913052525.1 uncultured Actinomycetes bacterium | reverse complement strand
AATTGTGGCTACTTCCAATTGTTCTTCCCATAACTCGTCAGCCACATCTTTAATAACTGTGGCAGCCATGTCTATGTCCGTGTCATAAGCCACTTCAAGATCAAGCACAGTACGCGCCCATAATTGTGAAGAGTTTCCAACACGTCTGATCTCTCCATTTGGAACAACCCAAACTGTTCCGTGAGCATCTCTTAATACTGTGGTTCGAAGTGAAACTTTTTCAACAGTTCCAGAAGCAGAACCCACATCTACCCAATCCCCTACACCATATTGATCTTCAATAATTACAAAAACACCTGCAATAAAATCAGAAACTAAAGATTGAGCGCCAAAACCAATAGCTAAACCAACAATTCCTGCTCCAGCAAGAAGTGGGCCAAGGTCAAGTCCGATCTCTCCTAAGGCAATCATCAAACCCATTAAGTAGACAACAGCAGTTGTTGTCCCTCGTAAAACAGCTCCCAGCGTTACCGCTCTCTGGCGAGACCTTTCTCCATGTTCAGAAATTTTTTGTAATTTTCGACGTGCCCGCTCACTAACTTTTGACAATGCTTTTTCTGATTCGATCTCCGCTTCTTCTTGTTCCTTTTCACGAGCAGAAACAATTCTTTCAACCATTCGATCAATAGCTCGACGTAATAAACGATTCACTATCATCGCAACAAGCAAAATCACTACGACTTTGAGTGGTCGTTCAATTATCCAAGAAACAATTTCAGATAGTTTCTCGTTCTCTGTATTATCCCAGATCCATTCACAAATGAACCCAGGGTCATCTCCACATGCATCTGAAAGTTCCATTGATAATGCATTAACCATCTTGCCACCTCCACTTGATGATGGTAACTATCTAAATAAAGAAGTTGAACCTTTAAGAAGCCTATATAAAAATCATTTCAAGACAAGCGTTCCAAGAGCAGCTACAGCAGCGATAACGCCCAAAAAAATGTAGATAACGCTTCTAAAAATTGGTGCTTTTTCAAGATCAGTGTTTTCTTTATTTGAAGGAGGGCGAAAAATCGCTAAACCATTACCGACAACCATGGCAGCACCTAAAGCCAATAAAAGCCACCCCAATAAGTCTTCTCCAAGAAACATAACTATTTACTTATGCAGTTCGAGCCATATCCGGACGAGCCATATCCTGGAATTTGGTGTAGTGAGGCAAGAATCCGAGCCTAACTGTTCCTGTAGGGCCATTACGATGTTTTTTAACACGAATTTCTGCTGTCCCTGCATCAGGGCTTTCAGGATTGTAAACCTCATCTCTATAAATAAATGCCACAACATCAGCGTCTTGTTCAATTGATCCAGACTCTCTTAAATCTGAAAGTTCCGGACGCTTGTCTTGACGTGCTTCAAGGGCTCGAGATAACTGGGATATGCCGAGAACTGGAGTTTCAAGTTCCCGAGCAAGAATTTTTAAACCACGACTAATTTCAGAAACTTCAACTTGTCTGCTTTCAGCCGAAGAGCGACCCGTCATGAGTTGGAGATAATCAACAACAATGACGCCTAATTTCCCAACTTTACTTTGCAAGCGTCTGGCTTTGCCACGAATCTCCATAATTGAAGTATTGGCATTGTCATCAATATATATCGGAAGTTCATCAAGCAATCCAAGGCCTTGATTTATGCGTGTCCAATCTTGATCATTGAGTTGGCCATTTCTAACTTTTTTAGAGTCAACTCGAGCTTCAGAACACAAAATTCGTTGACTTAGTTCTACCTGACTCATTTCCATACTAAAAATCAATGCCGGAAGGCCGCCCATAGCAACATTGGTAGCGATATTAAGACCAAATGCTGTTTTCCCCATAGCAGGTCGTGCACCAATAATTATCAGTGCGTTGTCTTGTAAGCCTGACAAAAGTGTGTCAAATTCCTTAAATCCAGTCGGTGTACCAATTACTTCTTTCTTTGAATCCGCAAGCATTTCAAGGCGGTCTAAATTTTGCTGAAGTAATGGTCCAATTCGGGACATTGATTCGGTTGTTCGTCCTTGGCCTACTTGAAAAACAAGATTTTCTGCTTCATCAACAGCAACATCAACATCATCAGGTTGGCTATATCCAATCTCTGCTATTTCTGTCCCTACACCAATCAATGTTCGTAGCGTGGCATGTTCAGTAACAATTTTTGCGTAGCGAGCAGAAGAAGTTACTGCCGGGCTTCCTGCCTGAAGTTCAAGTAAAAAACTTTTACCACCCATCTTGTCAAGAAATCCACGTCTGCTAAGGCTGTCACCAACCGTATTGACATCAGCAGGCTCACCATTGGCATATAAATCACAAATCGCATTAAAAACATGTACATGTGAAGGTTTATAAAAATGAGCAGGTTCAACTATTTGAAGAGCGTCAGCAATTGCATCTCGAGAAAGAAGCATTGTTCCAAGTAGTGCCGCTTCGACATCTAATGCATGTGGCGGAACCCGTCCTCGTACAGCATTTTCTACTGAACGTTTAGTGGGGCGACTCGATGGGTTTGATTCTTCAAAAGAAGGCTCTGCGGAAAGATCATCTGGTGGAGTGTCCGGCGATGGCGCTTCATCAAAATTCATATTTTCAGTTGAGTCATCCACCGGTTACCTCAGATTCAAAGATGTATTAGTTATTGTGTCGGAAGATGCCTGTGAATCGCTAGGGGATATCCAGTGGATTTCTCCAAAAAACAGGGATGATGTTGTGGAAATTGAATATTTATTGCTGTCGGCAGAGATATTGAAAAATCGCTGCTTCA
>CAJXEU010000213.1 GCA_913052525.1 uncultured Actinomycetes bacterium | reverse complement strand
TCTTTGGATTAACTTCCCTTGGTCAACTGAGCCGCCAGTAGTGGATCTTGGTTCAGCTACCCATAGAGCGCTTGACGCCTAATTAGTTCTGTTCAGAATGCTCTAAGTAGTTATAAATAGTAAACCGACTAACCCCAAGAGCTTCAGCCACATCTTCAACTGATTTACGAAGAGTGAATGCCCCCCAATCATTCAACAGGGCTACGGTTTGTTGTTTCTCTATACGAGTCATATTTTCTCGAGAAGTACCGATTTTTTGTTCAGCAGTTTGCAGAAGATGATCTAGAGCCTCATTTAAATCGGGCCGCCTAAGCCCGCACACCATCTCATTTTCCCAAAATATAGGAAAGTCAGTTTCTGTTATCTCATTTGGTAGAAGCAAGCGCGCTCCGATGGCTTCAGCAAAAGCGGCTAGCGTTTCTAAAAGAGGGTGATTGTAAGTAGCCACGTTTTAACAGTACTCCATTTAAGAAAGTTGACAAAATGTTGAAATACCGGCAGCATTAATACTTATGCCAGTTACTGTCGCGCGCTCACTTGACCATGCTCTAGCAGCTTTAGAAGAATTTCCAGAAGCTTTAATTCTGGCTGGTGGAACAGATGTGATGGTTCAAATAAATAAAGGGGCTGTATCTGTTGATCAAGTGGTTGCAATAGGCCGTGTACCTGAACTTCAAGGGTGGCGAAGGGAAGGGGACTGGCTTCATTTAGGTGCTGCGGTCACTTATTCAGAAATGATGGGAGAAGAATTGTCTTCACTAGTTCCTGCTTTAGCTCAAGCGTCAAGAACTGTTGGGTCTCCACAGATACGAAATGCCGGAACAATAGGTGGGAATTTAGGGACTTCATCACCAGCAGGAGATACTTTGCCAGTTTTGTTTGCTTTAGATGCGGTGTTGACAATTCGGTCATCGACTGAGTTACGAGAGGTGCCGATAAGCCAATTTGTAGTGGGGGTAAAAAGTAATACTTTACAACCGGGCGAGTTGATTGAAAAAATTAGTGTTCCTGTGCTTGAAGGGCCTCAAGAATTTTGCAAAATTGGACCGCGTAACGCGATGGTAATTTCTGTTGCATCTTTTACTCTTCTCGCAGACCAAAAGGAAAACCGAGTTCGAAGTTGTTTAGGTACTGTTGGACCAGTCCCGATTCGGTCTATGGAAGCTGAAGATCTTCTTTCCAATAGCGTGAATTGGGGAGAAAATACAGTTAGTTCTGAAGTATTAGATGCTTTTTCGTCGTTGTGTGCAGATGCAGCAAAGCCTATAGATGACCATCGTGGTTCCGCTGTATACCGTCGTCATGCAATTAAGGTTTTATCCCGTCGAGCGGCATCCAGAATTTTTATTGAGGGCAAATCATGAGTAATATTTTCTACACACTTAATGTGAACGGAGAAGACCATCAAGTCGCTGATGCGTGGGCGGGTGAAAGTTTACTTTGGGTATTGCGTGAGCGGTTGGGATTTCCTGGAGCGAAGAATGCGTGCGAAGAGGGAGAATGTGGATCTTGTTCAGTTCAAATAGGTGAAGAAGTTGTGTGCAGCTGCCTAGTTTTGGCCGGCTCAGCCATAGATCAAGAAATTACAACTATCGAAGGTCTATCTCCTGAAGGAGAATTAGGAGATGTCCAACAAGCGTTTATAGATGCAGGAGCAGTTCAGTGCGGATTCTGCACTCCAGGTTTACTTGTGACTATTGGCCATCTTTTAGAGAAAAATGAAAATCCTGATGATCTGACCGTACGAGAAGCAATAAGTGGAAACTTATGTCGATGTACTGGATATGGGCGAATTCTTGAAGCGGTACAAATGGCAGCTGCTTCTCGGCGGGGTGAAAAACGTGAGTGATTTAGAAACAAAAATACCTGTCTCCGGATTTCGAATAGGAGACTCCGCTCCACGTCCAGATGGTATACCAAAAGTAAAGGGAACATTTGCTTTTTCTAGCGACCTATGGCATGAGAAAATGCTTTGGGGAGGAACGTTGCGTTCCCCCTACTCGGCTGCTCGAATTAACAAACTTGATACCACCGAAGCGCTACTTATCGATGGTGTACATGCAGTGTTGACACATGAAGATGTTCCAGGAAAAAAGGTATATGGCTTAGAGTACGCGGATCAGCCGGTTATGGCAGCAGATCTAGTTCGTTATGAAGGAGAGCCGGTTGCCATTGTCGCGGCAAATCATCCTGAGGTAGTTCGACGGGCGCTTGCTGCGATAAAAGTTGAATATGAGGAAATAGTTCCATTAACTGATCCAGAGTTAGCAGAGTCGACAGAACCAATTCACCCAGACGGAAATGTGATTCGTAAAATAAATCTTCTCCATGGAGATCAAGAAGTACAAGGCGATATTCAGGTAGAAGGTATTTATGAGGTGGGGATGCAAGACCAAGCCTTTCTAGGCCCTGAATCGGGACTTGCGGTACCAGGAGAAGACGGAGGAGTTGATTTATATGTATCAACTCAGTGGTTGCATGCAGATCGAAGACAAGTTGCTTCTTGCCTAGGGCTTAACGAAGAAGATGTACGTATTACTTTGGCAGGAGTGGGTGGCGCTTTTGGAGCCCGAGAAGATCTGAGTCTTCATGTCCATTTATGCATGCTTGCGATGAGAACAAATAGACCTGTCAAAATAATTTATTCTCGGGAAGAGTCTTTCCATGGGCACGTTCATCGTCATCCGGCCAAAATGTGGTACCGGCATCATGCAGATATGAAAGGAAATCTTCTAAGAGTTGAG
>CAJXEU010000212.1 GCA_913052525.1 uncultured Actinomycetes bacterium | reverse complement strand
CTACAGAGGAAAATCCAAATTTCTCATGAAAGCGTAGCGAGCGATCATTTCTAGGGTGAAGATTAACTTCAGCACACAAAAATGAATGCCCATCCGAGTGGTCAACAAATTTACGATAAAAACTCTGACCCAAACCTTGACTAAAGACTCCAGGGTCTACTACCACTCGATCTACATAAAGAAATTTTTCGTACCGTTTTGAAAACCACTCATAGTTTTCACTTTTATAAGGCAATCCTGGTCCATCAAGTCCAACAAGAAAACCAAGGAGTCTTCCCTCTAGCTCAGCAACAAAAAATACTTTTGCTACTTCGGTATACCATTTAAGATCTTCAGCGGTTAATTCATTTACTGCAGGTACGGCTGAATTGTTCATATCTAGAACAGTCTTAAAATCTTTCTGCTTGATAGATCGAATCTGAATTTGAGATTTTTTTTCCATATCTTTAAATAATTTACTAATCTTCCTCTAAGACTTCTAACCTATCTGTATGAACACTTCTTCAAATGCAGCTGCTCGCGTCGTTAATGGAACCAAAATTTACGGGGAAGGTGAAACCGAAGTAAAAGCTCTTGATGAGGTAAATGTTGAATTCCAAGCAGGAGAATTTACCGCGATTATGGGTCCTTCCGGTTCTGGTAAATCAACTCTTATGCACTGTGTCGCTGGACTTGACATTCTTACCACTGGACAATCTTTCATCAATGACGTCTCACTTAACGAACTATCCGATAAAGATTTGACTTTACTGCGACGAGACAAAATTGGATTTGTTTTTCAAGCTTTCAATTTAATCCCCACTTTGAACGCTAAAGAAAACCTCACTCTGCCTATGGATCTTGCTGGACAGAAAGTAGACCCTATTTGGCTGAATCAGGTAATCACCTCAGTAGGCCTTGGAGATCGTTTAGATCATCGGCCTGACCAGCTATCTGGTGGGCAACAGCAAAGAGTAGCTGTAGCCAGAGCTCTGGTTTCTCAACCAGCTATCGTTTTTGCAGACGAGCCAACTGGGAATCTAGATTCAATCACCGGCAACGAAGTGCTTGAGTTTTTGAGATCCGCTGTAGATGATCTGAATCAAACTCTTGTAATGGTGACCCACGATGCCGCTGCAGCTAGTCGAGCTGACCGAGTTCTTTTCCTTGCAGACGGAAAGATAGTAGAGGAGTTAAGTGCTCCTTCCTCTGAGGAAATCTTTGACACTCTGAAACGCCTTGATGGTTAATGTTTAGGCTCACTCTTCGTAATATAAGTCGTAGGAAACTGCGGTATGCGCTAACTGCTTTCGCCGTTGTACTCGGTGTCGCTTTTCTCTCAACGTCTTTTTTTCTTACTGACCGGCTGAGAGATTCATTTGACGAATTGTCTGTTGAGATCGGCAGTAACCAAGATTTAATCGTGAGAGCGGCCGTGCCACAGGAGGCTGATCGGTCAATTCGCGTTCCAGTACCAGAACAAATTCTTGAAATAATAAACACCGAAGTACCTGGTGTTAAAACGGTGGCGCCATTTATCAGAGCATTCAGCGTGCAACCTGTATTCATTAACAGCAAAGGCGAATCAGAAGCCGTAACCACTTTCGGAGCGCCCCAATTTGGTGTCAATTACTACGAAGCGGGACAGTTAACTCAATATTTTATCGCTGAAGGCCGTCCTCCAGAGTGGGTTGGCCCCGTCGAAGACGAATCTGTAATCGGCGAGTTCGTTCTTGATACAGATACTGCTTCTGATAACGGTTTTGTTATTGGCAACACATACCAAATTAGTGGCCCGTCTGGAAATAAAACTTTTGAGTTAGTGGGAACAATCAACTGGCGCTCTCCCGATGAAAACAAAGCTACCGGCGCCACAATGTCTGCCTTCGAAACTAAAACAGCGCAAACATTTCTTAATAGAAATATTCCTCTAGGGGATCTTGGAGAAATAGGAACCTTTGATGAAATATTGATTGAAGTTGAAGAAGGAGTTGATATTGCAGCAGTACAAAATTCTCTTCAAACCTTACTTGATGGGTTTACTGGTCAATTCGCCTCATACTTCTCTGCTTTGCCTGAAAAACAACAAGACGCTCTTACTTCTTATATTGACATACAGATAGAAGTGGTTGACTCCGAGACCATTACCCAAGAGAACCAAGATGACTTTTCTCAATTCATTGGCATTCTTTCAAATGTTTTATTAGCTTTTGCCATAATTGCTGTAATAGTCAGTGCTTTCATTATCAACAACACTTTCTCCATCGTTCTTGGGCAGCGCGTAAAAGAGTTAGCTCTTTTACGCGCCTTAGGTGCTACTTCACGCCAGGTCGCTCAATCTGTGATTTTGGAGGCAATTTTAATCGGTGTATTCGCTAGTGCTGTAGGTTTAGCCGGCGGTTACGCACTGGCTTTAGTCGGACAAGAATTACTTGAGTCTGTAGGATTCGGGAGAAGCTCCGGGTCTTTACCTATCCGCTCACGAACGATCATTGTCGCTGCTGTCATAGGTATTGGAGCTACTGTCTTATCCTCTATTGGGCCTGCAAACCGGGTGCGGTCTATAGCTCCAGTCGAGGCTCTTCGTGATCAATCTGGGCTTACACCTACAAGTCTCTCAAGACGGCTTATCGGTGGAGTTAGCACCGCACTCGTAGGTGTAGTCATGCTGCTAGTCAGCATCTTCAAAGATGATTTGAATACTGCTCCTCAATTAACTCTCCTCGCTGCTGGTGCGTTAGCCACCTTTGGAGGGGTTTACCTTCTGAGCCCGGTAGCGACACGGCCAATTGCAAATCTGCTCGGTCA
>CAJXEU010000211.1 GCA_913052525.1 uncultured Actinomycetes bacterium | reverse complement strand
AATCAAATATTTATTATTTAACTCTTCAATTAATTTATTAAACTGTTTTTCGTTATTTCCATAGCCATGCATTAAAAACAAGACCGGCATATTAGATTGAGTTATTTCTGGAAAGTTAATTGAATATTTAAGTGGCTTTTGAGCAAAGAGAGGTAGTAAAAATAATATGACCCAGAGGTGTTTCATGATGGTTTACTTAGTACCGCGTTTTGTAAAAATCTGGATCACACCACTAGCGGCATCTGTTCCGAATAAGGTTGCACCAGCGGCACCTTTAATTACTTCAATCCGATCAATATCATTGACTGCAATGTCATTTAAACGCGAAGTTGAAATTGACCCGTTCTCCGTCATACTATTGTCAAATCGAACATTATCAACAAAAATGATAGGTGAGTTACGTCGAAGCATGCTAATGGTACCTCTAAATCGGATTCGAGCTGCACCCTGCCCTTCCAAATTTGCTCCAATCAGCCCAGGAACTCGACCTTGCAAAATTTCAGTAACTGTTTGAAAAGAACCTGAATTTATATCTTCTGAAGTTATGATGTTAATTGTCTGACCTAACAGACAGCTTATACAAAGTAATAAAAGTAACCAGAGGCGTTTCATAAAGGAAATTACAAATAATTACCCATCAATGTGGGTGTCACTTTTATAAACAAAGAATCCCCTTGAAATGTTAACGAGCTTCGAACGGGAGGTGTTCAATCAGATACCGTACGATGAGCATTCGTAAATGTACTGCCGTACCATCACCTTCACGAAAACCATGGTTACGATTGGGATAAGTCATATAATCAAACTGTTTACCAAGTTCAATAAGGCGATCGACTAAACCTTCTGTGATTTCGAGATGGGTATTGGTCTCTCCCGTACCGTGGATGATCAGAAGTTCTCCTTTGAGGCCTTCGGCAAAATTAATTGGGGCGGATTCTTGATATCCCTTCGGATTCTGCTTGATAGTTCTCATGAAAATCTCTTGAAACCATGCATTATATAGATGTGGCTGTGGCTTGGGGGCAACGGCGATCCCTACGTGATATACATCTGGTTTGCGGAACATGGCATTAAGCGTGTTTGAACCACCACCGCTCCAACCCCATATACCAATCCGTGACATGTCAACGTACGGCCGTGTACGGCCAAGTTCCTGCACACCTGCTGCCTGCTCTTCGGTGGAGAGTGGTCCCAGGCTAGGGAATATTGCTCGCCGCCATGCGGCACCCTTCGGCGCTGGTGTTCCACGGCCATCAATGGACACCACAAGATAACCAAGTTCAGCAATTAGGCGATGAAAGTCAGCATGAACGGTTCCCCATGAATCCAACACCGTCTGTGCGTGCGGCTCACCATATACATATACAAATAGGGGATATTTTTTAGAAGGATCAAAGTCTGTGGGTTTCATCATCCATGCGTCCATCACTACGTTGTTGCCGATATCGAGTCGGATAAACTCTGTTGGATGAGAAATCAATGTCTCCATTTTAGCTCGCAAATTATAATTTTCTTCCAAAATACGAACTATCCGATGCTCTGGCAATTCCACAAGCTCGGTAACTGGAGGTGTATCAAAGTTAGAGTAGGTATGGAATGCCCATTTCCCATCAGGAGAAAAGTCGTAGTTGTGAGTACCAGGCTGATTCAAAGGGGTAACTCGTGCGGGTTCTTGGGTTCCATCCAGACGTACACGATAGAGATACTTCTGTGTAGCGTTTTCAGGAGATGCATAATAGTAAAACCAGCCTCCATCTTCATCTACCTTAGCACGTTCAATAATGTCAAATTTTCCAGGTGTCAATATAGACTCTTTTATTCCATCACGTGAGTAGATATAAGCGTGACGCCAACCGTCCTTTTCGCTTAATACAATGAAGGCATTACCTTCACGAATCCAATCCAGACCCATATTTTTTCGGTAGCTTGCAATAACCCATGCAGGATCTGATTCGTGGTAGATACGGTCAATTGAGCCGGTACTAACGTCGGCTATTAGAAACTCGCGTACATCCCTGCCGCGACTAAGTTTTTCTACCAATAACTCATCTGAATTCTCAGCCCAGCTTACTTGCCCGAGGTAATAACCCTCTGCAGGTACGGGTATATTAAGCCAGTGCGTGCTACCTCCCCCAGCAGCAACAACGCCAACACGTAAGGAAGGGATGGTTTCGCCTACTCTAGCATATCGGACTGATTTAACCTCTGGATATGTTGGATCACTTGGGACAAGCATCGGCCTCAACCGGACGTTGGACTGGTCCCTTTGCACATAAGCAATCTTCTTTCCATCGGGACTCCAAACTGCGTTACCGTTCGAAATCATCTCTGCAGTCCCGTCATCGGTGATTTGAATTGTCTGGTTGGTGCGAAGATCCTGGACATGCAGGTTTCCCTTTTGATAGTAGAAAATCCTCTTTCCATCAGGGGAAATATTTTCCAAGTTGAGATTTTCTTCTTTCAGAGATGAGTCAATAACGGTGCGATTTCCATTGGCCATTTCATAACGTACTAGAATCTGTTTCTGCGATTCGTTATCCAACTCCAATAATGTATAGCCTGAACCGTCAGGGAGCCAATTCGCGCGCAGTCTTTTTGCTCGAAACTCATTTCTATCGTAAATAGCTCGAAGTCTCGATTCGGAATTATTGAGTACTTGTTTTTTAGAATTCTGACCGCAAATGTTGGATACAGTGAAAAAAGTAATGGATAATACAAAAAAAGTGAAGTGTTTCATTTTATTCATCTTTATTTAAGCCAGAGGCGTTTCATTTAGATTTATAAACTAATCTTTCAAAGTCAGTAAATAAAT
>CAJXEU010000210.1 GCA_913052525.1 uncultured Actinomycetes bacterium | reverse complement strand
TGCAGAAGCAATAAATGAATTTGGAGCGGTAATAACTTCATCACCCGGACCGATTTCTAAACATCGTAATACCAAGTGAAGTGCACAAGTTCCATTAGCAACACCAGTAGAAAATTTTGCATCGCAGTATTCAGAGAACTCTTTTTCAAACTTTTTACCCTTTTCGCTCAAAACATATTGACCAGATTCAAGTACTGACTCAACGGCCTTCATTAATTCTTTTTTTATCGCTGCCACCTGCTGCTTAAAGGCAACATAAGGAACCGTTAATTTTTCCATGGATATCTATATTATTTAAATAGTATTTTGTATTAATTTATCCCAGATTATAAAAAGAAATGGTGGAATCATCAGAACATTTGCATCTTCTCTTTTTATGAATTTCAAAATCTGACCTTCTCTACAGTCAGTTTCTTGTTTCCCATCATAAAATGCCCAAAACACACCGAGTAAATAAGTTGGCCACTCCGGATGTCTTATCTCCATCATCTGTAACCAATTCATTTTCCCACACAAGTAATCCGTCTCCTCTAAAAACTCTCTGACGGTACCCTGCTCAACAGACTCACCAGCCTCTATGTGCCCCCCTGGTGGAACCCACATACCAGCATGTCTTAAATCAGGTTTTTCATCTCTCAATTGCATGAGTAAGGCGCCATCATCACGGAGTAAAAAAAGAGCACCGACAATATTCAGTTTACTGTCTTGCATTTGGGAATCTGGTCCAAAACCTTCGACAACCTGAACACTGTCACCCATATATTTTCCTTAACCCATCCTTCAAATTTGTATAAGTAAAATCCCTAAAAGCCTGATGAGTTGCTGCTGGGTCAAAGGCACGATATCCATTATGTGGCATGGGTCCGAATCTTGGGCTACTTTTAATTTGTGACGAATTAGGAGTAATTTGCGTTGCTTGTTCAGCGATCTCTCGAAATGAAACCACAGTACCAGTAGCAATATTCAGAATCCCAGTGCTTCGGTGACTCAATACACGACAAATAAGATCTGATACATCTTGGATCCACACGTGGTCGCGCCGTTCCTCTCCTTCACCAAAAAGTAGGATTTCTTCCTTCTTTTTCGCCAATCTTATAAAACGATTAGGCCCATACCCATTATGGGGATCTCCAGTCCCATAAATTAAGGTGGGGCGTAGTAAACACAGAGGGCCTTGCCAAGCGTTTGTCAACATAACTTCCCGAGCTAGGTGCATTATTCCATGTAAAGAGCCAGGTTGCGCGTAGGACTCCTCACTTAAAGGGCTATCACTGTCCACATAGACGGCATCAGAACTGATGTAAGCCACATGTTTGACAGGACTTTTCTGAAGTGCCTCACAGACAGCTTTCCCCATTTGCAAATTTTCAATCAGCATTGCTTCGTTTTTAACGGGTGCTTTAGCTGAAACAAATAACAGAGTGTCCTCTGGATTCAAGAGTTCTGCTAATGTTTCGCCTGCATCAGGTTGAGTTAAATCCAGTTCCGTTCGAGGAACCGACAAAACCGTTATTCCTTGTGATTCAAGCCGTTGACAACAAGCAGATCCAACAAAACCAGCAGAACCTAAGATAACCACCCTGTTGGGATGAGTTGCTGTTTCTAGTAAATGGGTTAACATGATTTAATTGTTCCTTTCCGGATATTGGACGGGTTTGCCAAGCGTTGCGTAAGTAAATCCTTTGTCTACTAATCCGCTTCCATTGAGAATTCCATAGGGATCAATGATGGTTCGTCCTGTCATGACATGGTCCAAATCAATGGTGGAAATGGCTTCAAACTCTGACCATGGAGTCATAACTAATAAAACATCCGATTGAACAAGCGCTTCCATAGAATTTGATTTTCGTGTCACATAACTTGGAGCAGCATTGTCCGCTGCAGCAGGATCAAAGGCTGAAATATCGTGATCTTTTAATTTTTCAAGTAATGCAATGGATGGCGAATTTTTGATAGAATGCGTATTTTCTTTATAGGTCAAACCAAGTACCGCAATTTTCGGATTAGGTTGATTCGATAAAACCAAACTATTCAAGACTCTCCAAACCCAATCTTTTCGATATTTAGAGTTAGCTACCCATGAAGCGACCACATCACCATCCGTTTCATGCTTTTCAGCATAAGATAACACCGTTGCAAGGTCTCGTTCCAGATTTCCACCAGAGATACCTAACCCTGGTTTTAAATAAGAATGAGGTCCAATTCGTTTATCTAAACGAAGGGCGGGAACAATTTCAGACCAATCGGCTCCAATTTCTTCACATATTTCAGCAAGGGTGTTTGCGGTACTAACCGAAGCCACTAAACACATATTAATCGAAATTTTAGCCAGTTCGGCACTTTCATAACGCATTGGTAAAATCGGGCAATCAAAACTCTCAAGATATTTCAGTAATTCCGGTCTAAGAGGCTGGTGGGGATCTTCGCAGCCCACTATGAAACGCTCGGGATATAGCGCCCGTTCTATTGCTCTTCCAAAAATAAGAGTCTCTACTTGGTAGAACAATCGATCAGCTGGCCATTTAAGCGTTCGCGTAAAACCTGGCGATACCTGACATAGAATAACGAGCGAAGCCTCTTTTCGCATCACTGTGGCTGCACGATCAATCATTTCTTCGATTGGCTTGAGATTACTTCTGCCATTATCATCAGTAGGGACGTCTACAGCGATATAAACAATATCACAGGATGCTAAACAATTTACATCAGCGTTAAAACTTAAGTTTCCCTGATGTTTCTTCATTAATTCAGATAGTTGCGGCTCCAATACCTGAGGTTTACCGCTATTTAATAGAGCTACTAATTGAGTATCA
>CAJXEU010000209.1 GCA_913052525.1 uncultured Actinomycetes bacterium | reverse complement strand
TAACAGCAGGAATGGGCGTTTTTTGGCTTGAAGGAATGTGGGAGTGCTCGGGTATGAACACGGAGCTGAAACCCCTCAATTCCGCTTCAACTGCGAGCTCTCTGACGTCTATACATCGGTCAGTTAAATGAATTGTTATTCCTAAATCCATCTATGAAGAATAGATGCGAATTGGGCCTAGTGATAACTCTTAAACAACTCTTGTATATATTTCTAATACCTACCATTTAAAGGAGTTGAAATGCCCCATTTTTTAATCAAAGGCAACTACACCGCTGAAGGTTCAAAAGGACTTTTAGGTGAAGGTGGTTCATCTAGGCTTGATCAGGCTAAATCGTTAATCGAATCCCTAGGTGGAAACCTTGAATGCATGTATTTTTCTTACGGTGAAGATGACATAGTAGGCGTATGCGAGATGCCAGACAGTGCAACCGCTGCAGCTGTTAGTTTGACGGTTTCTTCAACAGGAGCTGTCAATGTCAGTCTTACGCCTCTTATCACCGCAGAAGAAATAGACGCTGCTTCAGGCAAAGCAAAGGATCTCACTTATAGACCACCAGGAAGCTAAGAAAACCAGTTAGATATTCACTATTTGAGGGTTTCTTGACATTTAATATTCACACTTCTGACCATCGCAAGAACCAAAGTTCTTGCAGAACAGTTGGTAGTTGATACATTCTGGATTGGATTTAGAGCTACGTCGGGGTTTCTTTCCCTTTATACGCTTCCTCCCAAAACCATCCATACCGAAAGTTAAGCGAGTGCCTTCCTTGCTTCTCGGACCCCGAACGATTTTCTTCACTCGGTGGTATGCGCCTCTAGCCCAAAAGTCCATTAGATGAACTAGTTTTACTTTAGGAGAACTATTTGTAAAACTAAATCTTCTTCTGGGCCGAATATTTCTTCCAATAATGGACGAACATCTTCCCAATTTAGCCCACCTATACCGCAACCTATTTGAGGAATGTTCACTGACTTAACGGAACATAGCTTCATATGGTCACGCATTTTCAGCAAAGAAGAACGTAGGAGTTCTAAATCTGCATTTGCTCCAGATTCGATTTGAGAAAAAAGGTTATAGATGTACCAAAACGGCTTGCCCATATCATCAGCATTTTTATAAATGTAAACTTCACCGGGATTAAAGTCTGAATTTCTGCAACCTGACATGTATCGTTCTCTCATCTCTGGGTACCGGTCAAAAACTTTTCCGGCAAGCCCACCTGCCACTCCCTGAATGTTGCATCCGTGACTTAACGCTTCAGCGTCTACTTCAAATATGTCTGCTCCATTAAACTCTTTAACTGTCATTTTTTCCCTTCCTTTACAGATCCCTTACTGCTTAATTTGTTAAACGGACTCGAAGGTCACACCATTCGCACCCGTCTTTGCTTTGAGCATTGTGCGGGTTTTTAACAATGGGAGCGAGCCGTTTAAATAGGTCTTCCATCCACCTATCTTCTATGTCATATGGGTACCAGGTTGTTGAAACAAGGTAAGAGCGACCTTTTTCGGTGTCTGTCATCTCAGTTGGTGCTAAAGCTACGAGACCATAAAGAGATACTTGTTCTGGATCTCCTTTTGCCGGATGTGAAAGCGCCCACCCATACGCAGCCAATTGTGGGCGATATGCCTCACCAAGCCCTTTTGTTGAACTGGATTTATAGTCAACAACTCCGACAGTTCCGTCGTCAAAACGGATGAGGGCATCCATGCTTCCACTTACAACAAAGTCAATACCATCTACTGTGTAGGGGGCGGACTTTACCCGTCCACCATCATGAATTGTGCCTGAAGGGAGCGATTGGTCAAATGCTTGAGTTGATTGTTCTTCAAAATACGCTCGTTGTTGTCTGTCAAGTGCGCTGAAAAGCCCGGGGAATGGGCTAGTAGGCCACCTCTCTCCTGCTAGCTCCAAACCGAAACACCGATCACAACGACGATCCTCATAGCTGAGTTTGCTCGGCGAAAGCTTTACTTCTTGATTTGTTAACATCAAACCCGCACCTCATAAGTTACAGTTACGACTATCTCTTGAATTCTAGTCGGAACTTTAGTCGCAAGAAGACCAAGGACTTCAGGATTCCAATCTGTTATTTCTTCAGCGTCCTGAGCTTCATTATCTTTGCCTCTAAACCCTAATTTTTCTTTAACTGCACCACGAAAATCATCAAACGCTTGGAAGTTTGAAATTGAATAATTAAAATGGGTTTGATTTAGCAACTTTTCAGAACTGAAATCTAAAAGAGAATGGGTGACCTCTTCATCATCTGAGTCGAAAAAAGTTAACCCGATAAGTTCTCCTAATTGGCATCCAACTCCAGTAAGAAGAGCCTCAGCATTTTGCTTTGCCGTAAAAGAAGCTTCCTGGTACAGGTTGGGGTCTAACGGTTGACCTTCATCGAAAGAAAAATTTGGAGTATCAAAATCTATTCCTTCTTCTAAAAGACTGACTAGAACTTTCCCAAAATTCTCTATCGGAATGTGGATATAGCCAGTTGCCTGAAGTGAAGTTGTGTATGTCTCTTTACCTTTAACTTCTTTTACTTGTTTGGAGAAAGTCGGGGTTGAGAAGGACAGTTCGGCCATTTCGTTGATGATTTCACTGACTTTCATGACCCATTCTCGATAGCGGGACTCGACTAATGCTTTGATGGGGTCTGTAACTTTGAAACTTATTTTTACTGAAGCTTCATCGGGTAGAAGTGCTCGTCGAGCTTTTCCTTTAGCGGTAATTGCCATTGGTTTTTGTTCGTCTGCATGGGGGCGGTTACATGGCTCAGTTTCTTTTATCACCATGGTGGGTCCAGAAATTTCCACTGAATTCGCAGTTGTCATTATTTATTCTCCTTTTTTCTCGTCCATTGAATTATCTGGCCAGCTTTAGATCGGCCAACTGTCTCTGTCTGAATTTCTT
>CAJXEU010000208.1 GCA_913052525.1 uncultured Actinomycetes bacterium | reverse complement strand
CACCGTTACCAGAAACAGCACGTAAAGCGGCTCTAAGACTCGCAGAACGATCACCAGGTAGTCGAACCAAACTTGCTTTTTGGTCGAGTGCGCGCCCTATTGCTTGGCGAATCCAAAAAGTAGCATAAGTTGAGAATTTGAATCCTTTACGCCAATCAAATTTGTCTACAGCATGTTCTAGGCCAAGGTTTCCTTCTTGAATGAGGTCAAGGAGTTCCATTCCAGGGGGAAGAGGGTATCTACGCGCAACGCTTACGACAAGACGTAAGTTTGAGCGAATAAAGCGGTCTTTAGCTCGGGCAGCGTTTCGGATTGCTCTATCAAGATCTTTTCCAGTTTCGCCTTCGTCTTTTTTAGCTTGGGCTGCAGCTCCGGCTTCAATCAATTTAGAAAGTTCGCGCTCTTGTTGGGCATCCAGAAGATCTACCAGTCCGATTTCGTTTAGGTATTGTCCTACTGAGTCACTCATATTTTTGCTCTCTTGTTTTTCCGCGGCACGCGCCGAGATGTGAAATTTTTAGTACGAAAAGGTGTTTTTGTTGAGGGTTTTTAAATTTCGTCAACTTGCTTAAACCACCAAAAAACAATTCAAGCACAATTTTTACCGTTTGTGAAGAGTTTTTTTTATGACTTATGCCACATTTGCTATAAATGCTGGTCAAAGCGCTATTTTAATTCTGTGAATCTTAAGAGATGCAGTAATATGAAGTAGAGTTACGTCTGTGAACAAACTGCAGAAAAGTCGAATAGGTTTGTTTGGAGGAACCTTCGATCCTCCTCATTTCGGTCACCTTGCGGCAGCTTTAGCGGCCCGAGATCAACTTGAGCTCGATTCAGTTCTTTTTATAGTGGCGAATGATCCATGGCAAAAAACAGAAGCAGGTATTGCGATAACTCCAGCAAGTCACCGCTTAGAGATGACAAAAATTGCTGTGGCTGATTTTGATGCCCTGAAGGCAGATGATTCTGAAATCATACGCGGTGGTCTTACCTATACTTCAACAACATTGAAAGAGATGAAAGATCTTTTCCCAAAGGCAGATTTGTTTCTTTTAGTAGGAGGAGATGTGGCTATAGAACTCAATACATGGAAAGACGCTAGTTCTATACAAGAGAACGCCACTTTGGTTGTGGTTGACAGGCCGGGATACACCGGTGCTGAACCACCAGAGGGTTGGAAATTTGAAAAAGTGGTTGCGGAAACTCCGGATATAGCTGGAACAGAAATACGTTTACGAAGTCGAGAAGGTGTAGAAGTTAAAACAATGGTTTCTGAATCGGTCAAGTCTTATATCGACAAGTATGAACTCTACGAAGAGGGGAGTTCATAATGGAAGAAGAAGCACCAAAAGAAATGGCGTCTCGTCTCAAAGGAAGAAAGAAAGCGCCACCACCATCTTTTGGATGGCGTTGGGTTTTCCCCTTGTTTTTGGTGGCGGCGGTTGTTTGGTCTGGTTTCCTTATTTTAGAAAGCGGTGATCATCTTTTGAATAGTCAAGACGGGGAAACTTTAGATGCCATCACAGATCCAACAGCTCCTGGATTTGAGGCATTTGTTGAACAAACTTGGTCAATGGTTATAGCAACTGAAGACGATGAAGGCGACTTAGTTGATCTTGTTGTTGCTGCTGTTGCCGATCGGGAACTAGGAGGAGGGTCCGTACTCATTGTTCCTCCTTTATTGAATTCAGGTTCTGGTTGCGAACAAGTTCCGTGTGACTTAAAAACGATATATGAAGAGGGGGGTTTGAGTGCTCTTAATACAGTCTTAGTGAATTTATTGGAGGTTTCATTTAGCGAAGAAGTGCTTTTGACTTCTTCGCGTTGGGCCGGTTTAGTTTCTCCGTTGGCCGGGGTTGAACTCACTTTAGAAGAGGACATCGTAGAAGTAACTGAAGAGGGTGCCGAAGTTACTCTTTTCACCCAAGGGGACGTAAATATTGAAGGAGAAAAGGTGGTCAGATTCCTTTCTTCTTCAAGTGATGATGAGCAAATGGCTCGCAGTAAGAGTTTTTGGGATTCTTGGTTGCGAGAACTTGGAGAAGCAGAAGATCCATTGGAGAAACTTCCCGATTTAGGATTAAGTGTTGTTGACTTTCTTTCCGTTGTTACTTCTGGAGAGACTGGAGTAATTTCTTTTCCCATGGAAGAGGCAGAAAACTTTTTTGTTCCTAATGTGGAAAGGCTTCAAGACTTGGTAGTTGACTTGTTCCCATTTCCAATTGCAGCTGTTCCCGGAGAGCGCATAACTGTTCGCCTAATCAATGGAGTGGGTGATTTCACTCTTAACTCGGTTGCACAGAAGCAGATTGTTTCTGCAGGAGCGGAAATAATTGTGGTTGGAAACAACGAAACGTTTGATGTTCAAGAGTCGAAAGTGGTTTATCGAGATCCTATGGTTGCCGGAGAGGCGGAGGTCCTTGGCTCTCAGTTAGGATTACCCGTTGAGTTTGATGAATTTATTAGTCCAGTGGCTGAAGTCACCATCTTGATCGGTGCAGACTTTGCTGCTTTTAGCTAAAACAGGTCAGTTATTAAAACTTTTTAGAGTTGATTTATTTGCGAAATGATTTAACAACAGAAGATATCAAGCGTTGGTCGCAACAGGCCGCGTTTGCTGCAGATGAAAAGTTGGGGAAAGACACTGTTCTTCTTGACGTCGGGGCCCTAGTAGGTATCACAGACGTTTTCGTTATCACTAGTGGAAGCAATTATCGACAGGTTCGAGCGATAATTGAAGAAATACAAGAACAGATGCTTTTACTTGACGGCCCAAAACCGCAAACAATCGAAGGACGAGAATATCAAGAAGGATCAATATGGGTACTGATGGATTACGGCGGATTCATCGTTCACGTATTTGATGAAGAAACAAGAGATCTTTATGATTTGGAACGTTTATGGAATGATTGCCCACG
>CAJXEU010000207.1 GCA_913052525.1 uncultured Actinomycetes bacterium | reverse complement strand
ATTAAGGCCTTAGTCATCGATTTCAATATGGAGAAGGCTGGAGAGAAAACTGTCGAACTACCCTCTACCGAAATTGTTTTCTGGCAAAGTATTCAAGCAAGCAATGATCCAGAGTTGTTTCGGGCATATATCAATCAATTTCCCACCGGTATTTATGTTTCTATCGCGAAGATCAAACTTAAGAATTTGGATAGTGATTCAACTTCAGTTACTAGGTTATCTATACCTGATCTCAACTATGGACGCTATCACGCACTTGTCATTGGTAATAATGAATACGACTATTTGGGTGACCTAGAAACGCCTATTAACGATGCCACGCGTGTGGCTTTTATTTTGAAGAATGCTTATGGGTTCCGAGTAAAATTGCTCAAGAATGCTCGCCGTTCTGATATTGTGAGTTCACTGGCCGAATTTCGCAAAACCACAAGTTGGGATGACAACTTTCTTCTTTATTACGCAGGGCATGGCTATCGTGACAAAGCAGCAGACGAAGGTTACTGGCTACCTGTCGATGCGAAAGATGAGGACCCAAGTAACTGGATTCAAAACGACACGATTGTTGCGCAACTCAGAGGCATGCAAGCCAAGCATGTTATGGTGGTGGCCGATTCATGTTTTTCCGGCAAGATATTCCGTGACTCCAAGTTGGTACAGCGTACTCCTGACTGGCTTTCGCGGGTTGTCAACAAAAAAGCAAGGACGGTATTAACTTCTGGTGGAGACGAACCGGTGATGGATTCTGGCGGTGGCACTCATTCTGTATTTGCCAAGGCCTTCATCTCTCAGCTTGAAGAGAACACAGGCGTTCTAGATGCTACTCAACTCTTCATCCAGCTGCGACCAAAAGTTATCGTGAATTCACCGCAGACTCCGGAGTACGGAAGCATCTATTACGCCGGGCATGATGGGGGGGACTTCCTGTTTGTCAGACGGTAGATTCCTCTAATTTCTTTACCAAATTCTCAGTTTCACGAGCTACAACGGCAGGCTAGGAATACGATGTCGTCGTCGATCAGTCAACTGGGGTCCAATCGCAAAAAAAACCGTCCGCTATTGCGGACGGATTCAACGAAGCTTAGCGATACTCCTAATATTTAAGAAACTTTCATACGGGTTCGCCATGCGTACCGAACACGAAAATCATTTGAATATTTTTTGAATTAATCACTTCGTCCAGTACAGCCAGGTCTCCAAGACGTTGGTCGATGTCGTCGGCATCCATGTACTTATTAACGAACTCAAGGATCTTTCCGAAAGCCTCTGAATTAATCGCTTCTTCCAGTTCAGCCAGGTCTCCAAGACGTTGGTCGATATCGTCGGCATCCATATTCTTGATAATCCACTGGCGCATCTCCACGACGAGCTGTTTGCCCTTTTCCATAATGGCTTCTTCATTTTTCCGTTTGAGCTCAGCCCCGGCACGGCGCTGTTCCTCTTCCTTTAGGCGGTCTCGCTCTAGTGCCGCCTGGTGTTTTTCCTCGAGTAACTTATATTCTTCAAGTTGCCGCCTTTTCTTATCTTCTTCTTTTTGACGAGTTAACTCTGCTGCCGCTCGTTCTGCCTCGGCTCGTTGTTCGCGAAATACAGCGTAACTCGGAATGTCATTAAGTACCGCCACCAGTTCGGTATAATTGTTCTCAATTAACTCAAATTCCTCTTGTGCTATCGAGGCCTTCAATTTACGCATCAGCTGAAACAGGGTGACCAGCTCAGGTAAGTCGGGGTTCTGTGTCATAAACTCCGGTACCTCAGACACCAGTTTTTCCGCTGCAGCAATTTGTTCCTCCACCTCTCGTCTTATTGCATCCCTTAAAGGCTCGACCTCACCTTTAAGCGTCTCGAACTCGTGGAGCAATTCTTTGTGTGTTTTTTGAAGGGCTAAATACTCAGTAAGAAGTAGTTCCTTCTCTGCCTTAATCATCTTGAATTTATACTGGGCCTCCACTGCAGCAGCATTCGATGCGACTTCTGCTTCCTCTAGTCGTGCCTCACGCGCACCGACTTTTACTTTTAAATCATCAATCGTTCGTTCTCTCTGGGTTTCAATCGCTTGCTTGGCCTGTTCTAGAGCTTGATAGTCTTTCTGTATCTGGGTGTATGATTCCTCAGCAGTGGCTGTCTCGAATTGTGCCGTCGCTACGGCTTGTTCTTTCTCTTTTACCTGTGTTTCCAGACCAGCGATCTGGTCTTTAAGGCTTTCAATAGTTTCCTGGATTTGTGGAAACAACACGTTCTGCGCTTGTACTAGTTCTTTGTATTCCTGTTCAAGGGCTGATTTCTCACTCAATAACTGCGAGTAGCTATCGTCCGCGCGTTTAAGATCCTCTGCACTTTGGTCAGCTTTCTGTTCAGCTTCGCGCAGTGACGTCTCCAAATTGGTGTTCTGCTGTTCAAGGGCCGATTTCTCACTCAATAACTGCGAGTAGCTATCGTCCGCGCGTTTAAGATCCTCTGCACTTTGGTCAGCTTTCTGTTCAGCTTCGCGCAATTTCTTGTAGACACCACTGACTTGGTCTCTAAGAGAGTCAATTCTGGTCGCTTGGTCTCTGATTGTCGTGTCCTTGGTAATGGTGAGAGTGCATTCCCGTTTCCATTGGCCACTACCCTCACTACCCTTCAAAGACATAGGGAAAGAACTCCGAGTGAACGACCGCCCACCGTGTTGTCGGGAAAATTTATAAGATGATTGCTCCTTTAGCCTCAACAGGTCCCAACCCTGGCCTCGGACGTAGACCTTGCCGTTTGGTTGCAGATAACCATAGAAATGAAACATGTGATGCATATCACGGGATGTATCATAGTACTCATGTAGGAAGATCAGGGAACGAGCTCCATAGAACCCATTAAATCCCGCCCAGTATCCTTTGTTCTTGTTGTTGGTAGTGGCACTACAAACCATTTTGCCGTGAACGGGGTCTAACTTTGGCGTACCTGCTTGC
>CAJXEU010000206.1 GCA_913052525.1 uncultured Actinomycetes bacterium | reverse complement strand
AAGAGTTTCAAGGATTTTGTTTCAATGCAGATTAACTCTGGGGTGTAACTTATAGCAATGGTGTAAAAATCTGGTTGGTTAGTTACGGGACATACCGCGGTTAACTCGGAGGATCGGAAGTGAACTAGTTCTATAGGTCCCTCTACAGGGAAAGTATCAATTTGAGTGCTAGGTATTGAATCTGATCGTCCAAGTACTGGTTCTTGATTTATTTCTTCCATTAGTTTGGAACTTGATATACCTTAACTATTGCGACCCAGATTGGGTTTCCGCCCGTGATTAGCCTTTTTGCGTCGCGCATTGGCTCTCTTTTTTGACGTTCGCTTTGACATGTTTAAAGATGCTAACGGCTTAATGACGGATCTACATGTTTTTTCTTGTGTTTCTGGTGGCTATTGCTTCAACTGCCGTAGCCTTACGTTGCTGGAAGAACGAATCATTTCAGACAGGAGTATGAAGTGGAAAGATTTGGATTTGTGGGCTTGCCTAATGCTGGGAAGTCTTCTTTATATAATGCATTAGCTGGTGGGGGAGCTTTAGCCGCTCCGTATGCATTTGCAACAACAGATCCAAATATTGGGGTAGCGAAAGTTCCAGACGATCGTTTGGATCAACTTGGAGAAATGAGCAATTCTGAAAAAGTCATTCCAGCAAGTGTGCAATTTGCAGACATAGGTGGGTTAGTTGAAGGAGCGGCATCTGGAGAAGGGCTTGGAAATAAATTTCTTGCTGGAATCCGTGAGGTTGATGCGATTGTTTTTGTCCTTAGAGCATTTCAAGACACAGATGTTCCCGGACCAACAGATCCTTTAGAGCATCTTCGAATCGTTGAAGTGGAGTTAGCTCTTGCAGATTTAGAAACTGTAGAACGACAACTGGAAAAGCACAGGAAGTCTATGAAAAGCGATAAAACGTTGGGGGAAACGGTCGCATTGTTAGAGAGAGTCGAAGAAGCACTTTCAGAAGGTAAACCTATTAACAGAACCAACTTCACATATAAAGAACGTCAAGAGTTGCAACCATTTTTTTTGCTAACAAATAAACCGGCGTTGGCGATAGTCAACTTAGATGAAGACCAAGTATCAGAATCTGAAGATGTTTTGAAGCCTATTAAAGACGAATTTAATGATTCAATTGATGTCATAGGTATGTGTATTCAACTTGAAGCCGAGGCAGCGTTGTTGCCTGCTGATCAACGTGGAGAGTTGCTTGAAGGGCTTGGTTTAGGCAAAGGCGCTCTGCCACGCTTTGTTAGATCGGCTTACCATCAACTCGGGCTTCGTACTTTTTTTACAACAGGAGAAAAAGAAACGCGGGCATGGACATTTCGATCTGGTTCCTCGGCTCCAGAGTGCGCAGGACGAATACACACAGACTTTGAACGTGGGTTTATTAGAGCAGAAACAATTCGGTGGGATCATTTACTTGAATTTGGATCCTATGTAAAAGCGAGAGAAGCTGGGGCTGTTCGATCAGAAGGAAAGGACTACTGTCCACAAGATGGTGACGTTTTGGAGTTCAGATTCAATGTCTGATCTACAATCTAATTTATGCCTTGGCTACTACTTGAAGAAAAAGTTTTAAGTTCTATAACTACACCTAAACAGTCGCATCATTTAGGTCAGATAACTGACGAAGAGAATGCAACCGAAGGGGCTGAGTTAGTTATGTCAGCAAAACTTGTTCATACTTTTAGAAAGGTCAGCCAAATGGATGCCATTTTCCTTGATGAAAGTTTCAAAATTTTAAAGATAAAAACCTTGACATCGTCGTGCATCAAATTCTCCCCGTTAAAGACGAAAGCAATAATCAAAACAAGAAAAGGGAACGCTAGTCGATGGGGTATTCAAGTGGGCGACCTCTTAGAGGTTCGATCATGAAAGTAACTCTCACTTTAATAGCTACTCCAATCGGGAATTTGTCAGATCTCTCTCCGCGAGCAGTAAAAACCCTAGAAGAATCTGACGTGGTGGCGTGCGAAGACACACGCCGTACAGGTTTACTTCTCCAACACTTTGGAATCACAGGAACAAGGATGCTGCGTGTGGATTCTCATACCGAAGACAAAGCATCAGCAGAAATAATTAACTGCCTTTCTGAAGGGCTCTCAGTATCGATGGTTACTGACGCAGGAATGCCGAGTGTCTCTGATCCGGGAGAACGATTAGTTAAAAAAGTAATTGAATCTGGCTATCAGGTAACGGTTGTTCCTGGCCCGACTGCACCAATTTCGGCTTTGGTAGTTAGTGGGTTCTCAACTCAACGATGGTGCATGGAAGGGTTTTTACCAAGAAAAGGAGAAAGCCGATCTAAGAGAATCAAAGAAGTAGCGGATGAGGATCGAACAGTCATATTATTCGAATCACCAAATCGGCTTGCATCTACATTGGAAGATTTACGTAAAGAGTGTGGCAACACTCGGCAAGTAGCCATAGTTAGAGAACTCACCAAACTGCATGAAGAGATCTTCAGAGGATCTTTAGAGGAGGCATTGCTATGGTCGAAAAAAACCATAAAAGGTGAGATTGTGGTCGTACTTGAAGCTGATACTTCAACTCCAGAGATAGAAGATGAACACCTCGAATCTGTTCTCAGGGAAATACTCAAAAATGGGGCATCAACTAAAGATGCGGCAGAAGAAGCATCTCGAAGACTGAATGTAAGTCGCCGTCGCGCTTATTCAACAGCCCTAGACTTAAGAGCGGAGTAGTCTCAAAGTTATGGATAATTCAAATACTCCTATTCTCGTTGCCGTAGCTTGGCCTTATGCTTCTGGTTCACGTCATCTTGGTCATCTCGCTGGCGCTTATCTTCCCGCCGATATTTTTGCTCGCTACCAGCGCTTGAAAGGAAATCGGGTGTTGATGGTCAGCGGATCTGACGTTCATGGCACTCCAATAACGGTTAGAGCAGAAGCTGAAGGGGTTACTCCTTCAGAAATTGCTGATAAATATCAT
>CAJXEU010000205.1 GCA_913052525.1 uncultured Actinomycetes bacterium | reverse complement strand
GAGAACTGGAATCATTTCTTGCATATAACGCCATGCGTCTGTCTGTAAAAGACCAGGATGCATACGGTCAAATTCTCGCTGATAAGCCCCTGAACCAATACCAAACTCTAAACGTCCGCCACTAATTAAATCCAGAAAAGCAGCTTCTCCAGCCAAATTTACAGGATGCCAATATGCCGCTACTGCTACTGCAGTACCTAAACGAATTTTTTCAGTATGGCTTGCCCACCATGTAAGAATTTGAAATGGATTTGGTGCGATCGTCATTTCTAACGCATGGTGTTCTGCCGCCCATACCGTTGTGAATCCTCCGGCTTCAGCCATTTGAACCATTTCAATTGTGTGATCTGCGACATCACGCATTGCGTAACTGTCGTCCATTCTTTCCAAGTTGATAGCTAATTGAAATTTCATTTAAACATTTCCTAAATACGTTTAAGAACCTGTAGTCAAGCAAAGACTATAAAGACAGATTATGCCAATGCCGGTCAAGGAAATTTTTTAGAGAACTAATGAAGAGTTCTGGTTCTTCTAACAAACCAAGATGTTTAAGGTCAGGGATGACAACAACTTCAGATCCTTTAATTTCTTGACCTATTGCGTTAGCCATAGCTGGAGTTGAACCACTGTCGTTCTCACAAGTCATAACAAGCGTAGGGACAGAAATTGATGGATCAGGGCGAATCAATTCAATAACTCCATTAGCTAAAACATGCCGGCACTGAGTATAAGAACTTAAATCATTGCTTAAGACCCCAGATCGAACCTCAGAAACAATTTTAGGGTTTTCTTCTATAAAAGAAGAAGTGAACCACCGTTTAAGCGTCTCATCTATTGTTGCTTCAATGCCACCAGCCGATGTTTGAACGGCGCGTTTTTCAACAAGACTCTGAGCTTCTTGATCTCGCTCATGTGGAGAGTTCAAAATTGCTAACGGTCCAGCTCTCTCTGGGTAATCCAGAGCAAAACGGCGGTTAATCATTCCTCCTAAAGAAAATCCAATAATTGCCGCACGTCTTATATCTAGTTCATCTAATAGATCGGCAAGTTGCTCCGCAAAAAGAGAAAGTGTTTGTGTCTGAGCAGAAGCATCAGATTCTCCATGACCGTTTAAGTCGTAAAGAACAACGCGGTAACGGTCATTAAAACAAGGGGCGATGTTATTCCAGGTCTTATGACTTAATCCAAGGCCATGGATGAAAACCACTGCTGGGTCGTCAATGTTCCCTGAAATTTCATAACTTGTACCTGAACTTGTTCGTAATGCCACAGAAGATTCTTCTCCATTTAGGTTCGTTACATTGTAACGAAACAGGTGTAAGGCCACTTAAAGGAAAAGGCATGGCAGATACAAACCCACAAAGCCATAAGACAAATGACTCATCACCTGAAGTCCTAATAATAGGTGCTGGACTAGCAGGGCTAACAGCCGCGATCACTTTAAAAAAAGCGGGACACGAAGTTCTAATAGTTGAAGCCGATGATGATGTGGGTGGTCGGGTGAGAACAGACCAACATGAAGGATTTCTGTTGGACCGCGGTTTTCAAATACTTCTAACCGGATATCCGGAGTTACCTCGACATTTAGATCTAAAAACTCTTGAATTGAGTTCGTTTGCTTCTGGAGCAAAAATTTTTAGAAATGGAAAATTTGAAGTTATTTCCGATCCATTCCGTAGTTTCTTTGCCGGATTAGCAACAGTTACTTCTTCTGCAATGAATTTTCAAGACAAGTTGGCTTTATTACGCCTCCGTAACTCCGTTATCCAAGAAACAGGTTTACTCTCTCAAAACGAAGATAAAAACGTTTTAGAGTACTTAAAAACTCTTGGATTCTCTAAAAAAGCAATCAACAATTTCTTTGTCCCGCTTCTAGGTGGTATTGAACTGGACCCTGAACTAAAAGGATCAGCTCGCTTATCGTTGTTAATACTGAAAATGCTTTTCACTGGAACGGCGTCTTTACCCAAAAACGGAATGCAAGCGATCCCGAATCAATTGGCCACCAAACTCGGCAAAGAAAACATCCTTTTTAACACTCCAGTAAAAAAATTTGAAGAAACAAAAGTGATATTTGATTCGGGAAAGAAAATCACACCATCTCATGTAGTCATCGCTACAGAAGCCCCTGTCGCTTCTGAGCTTCTCGGTGAAGAAAAACTCCCATCAAGACCAGCCTCTTGCGTGTATTTCGCGGCACCTCATCCTCCAACCCAAACCAACGCTCTTCTTCTCAATGGACAAAAATCAGGGTCGGCTCTCAATGTCGCAATCATCACTAATGTTGCACCCTCGTACTCTTCAAACCAAGAAGCACTTATAGCTGCAGCGATACCAGGCCGTTACGACCCGGAAGCTCTTAACCCAGTTATAAACCAGATGAAAGTCTGGTTCGGAGAACAAGTAGATTCATGGCGACATTTGCGAACCTATTCGATTCAACATGGTCAACCCGATTTTCAACCAAAGATGCCTTTTCGTCGTTCCACCCAAATCAATTCAACACAGTGGATATGTGGAGATCATCGAGATACACCTTCTATTCAAGGAGCGATGGTTTCTGGGAGAAGAACCGCTGAAGCTCTAATAGCAAGCCTTAAGAATCAGGACTAAGACTGTTACTCGCCAGCACCTGAGAGACAGTCATGACAATTACTCGCCTGTCTGCTCCACGGTCTTTAGGCGGGGAATACCGTTTTGCATAACGAGCAATTGCATCTTCACAAACATCAGGGTTACTACTCACTGAACAAACACCCTCAAAAGTAACCCACCGGCCACCGTCTACTTGAGCAACAGAGCCAACCAAGTTTTCTTTTTCAAGAAGTCGTGTCTTTAAACTCCCGGACCAAGTAATAATTTTGACTTCTTCTGATTCGTTATCCCACATGAAACCAACTGGGGTTGAATGTGGCCTCCCGTCAGGTCTCACCAAAGTGAGTATGGAAAGATGTCGTTCATTTATAA
>CAJXEU010000204.1 GCA_913052525.1 uncultured Actinomycetes bacterium | reverse complement strand
TAAATCATTCACGTTGGCAAGGTTACTTCGCCAGAAGAGACGAGATGGGCTTAATAGCTAAGT
This sequence comes from uncultured Actinomycetes bacterium, assembly GCA_913052525.1. Lineage (GTDB taxonomy): Bacteria > Actinomycetota > Acidimicrobiia > Acidimicrobiales > MedAcidi-G1 > MedAcidi-G2B. Next base: position 2,934 of record CAJXEU010000204.1, on the reverse strand, counting down.
ACTCTGTCCAGGCACCACACGATAGACATCATAAACGGAATGAATACCTCGCATGATTCTCATAATTGCGTCAAGATGACTAGGATCGCCTAATTCAAAATCAAACTTTAAGCGGGCTACTCTGTCATCTTCACTAGTAATAGTTGAAGCCCCGAGTACATTTATTTGGTGGTCTGCGAGAACATTCACTAGGTCTCGCAGCAACAAAGGGCGGTCCAGTGCTTTTACTTCTATCGAAGCAACAAAGGATGTTTCTGCTTGTTGATCCCATTCAACATCGATAAGTCGATCAGGTTGATCTGCAGAAAGTGATACAGCGTTGGCACAATCAGTGCGATGTACCGTGACACCTCGGCCGCGTGTTACAAACCCCATAATTTCATCTGGAGGTACAGGCGTACAACATCTTGATAACCGAACTAAAAGGTCGTCTAATCCTTCAACATGAACCCCAACTTCGTCTTGTATTCGACGTTGTGGTCTCGCCCGAAGAACACTAGACGACGCATTTTTTACTTGCTCAGGATCTGAAGCCTGAAGTGACCGCTCTACTCTATTAACAAGTGACTTAGACGATAAGTTCCCCTCTCCGATCGCTGCATATAGAGAGTCAAGTTCAAGATAATTCAACGAAGCAGCTATCTCTGAAAACAATTCACTTTCAATAGTTTTCTTTATTGGAAGGCTTGCTCGGCGAAGTTCTTCTGTGAGTTCCTCATGGCCTCTATCCATTGCTTCAGCACGACGCTCACGAGAATACCAATGGCGGATCCTGTTTTCTGCTCGATGGCTAACAACAAATTTTAACCAATCACGAGAAGGGCCTGCTCCTGGCTGCTTTGAAGTAACGATCTCGACGACTGAACCAGAATTGAGTCTGGTTTCAAGAGGAACTAGACGCCCGTCAACTCTTGCTCCTACACAAGCGTGACCAACTTCTGTATGGATCGCATAAGCAAAATCTACTGTTGTCGCTCCAATCGGAAGCGCTATGACCTTTCCTTTGGGGGTGAAAAGAAAAATCTCATCCTGTTCAAGGTCCATCTTGAGATTTTCCATGAATGTATTTGGATCAGTAGTTTCTTCTTGCCACTCAACTATTCGACTTAGCCAAACCATCTCATCTGCTGGAGCGACACCTTTGTAATCCCAATGAGCAGCTACACCATATTCAGCTCTGCGATGCATGTCATATGTGCGGATTTGAAATTCAACTTGTTTTCCTTGAGGTCCAATCACTGTTGTATGTAGCGACTGATATAGATTGAATTTCGGCATAGCTACATAATCTTTGAAGCGCCCTTGTACCGGTTTCCAAACCGCGTGGATTGAACCAAGTGCCGCATAGCAGTCTCTTACATTTTCTACTAGAACTCGTATACCTACTAAGTCGTGTATCTCTTCAAATGAGCGCCCTTTGACAATCATTTTTTCGTAAATGCTCCATAAGTGTTTTGGTCGCCCATCCACTTCTGCTTCTATACCCAACTCTTTAAAGCGGTTCTCAACTTCTCCAACCATCTGCATTAAGTAAAGATCTCGCTCTGGAGCTTGGTTATAAACCATCTGATCAATTTCGCTATAACGCTTTGGATAAAGAGTCGCTAAAGAGAGATCTTCTAATTGAACTTTGACTTCCTCCATGCCTAGGCGATGCGCTAGCGGTGCATAGATATCCAAAGTTTCACGTGCCGTTCTTTCCTGTTTGAACTCAGGTAAAGCCGCCAACGTTCGCATATTGTGAAGCCGATCAGCCAATTTAATAATCAGCACTCGAAGGTCTTTGGCTAATGCAACCAGCATCTTTCGCATACTTGCAGCTTGCTGGTCTTCTTTGGATTCAAAATTGAGTCGATCTAGTTTTGTAACTCCATCCACTATGAGAGCCACTTCAGAGCCAAACTCTTCTTCCAAAAAAGAAAGCTCTATTTTTGTGTCTTCAACAGCATCATGAAGTAAAGCAGCAGCAATCGTTACATCATCTAGCCCCTGCTTTGCCACAATGGTTGCAACCGCCATTGGATGATGAATATATGGTTCTCCAGATTTTCTCGTCTGACCTTCATGAGCTTTAAGAGCTAACTGATAAGCCTTTTCGATGAGTTCGGATTCTCGATTTGGATGATGCTCATGAAAAACGGTTAAAAGAGTTGAGGTTTCGGAAACCTCATTTTGCGGACGTCTACGCCAAGGGAGAACACGATGAACAGTTACCATCTAGCATTCTCCAAATTTGGTACCCATAGCACCACGGTATCGGCCTTTAACCTGACTTGGAATCCTTACCGTCGTCGTTTTTTCCTTGGACGAGGAGGAGCCCCACCTGCAGAGCGTTGTATCTGAGTTGGTTTTCCTCTAGCCGGGCCACTCGTCCGTTCAGTGGATCGATGATCAAGTTGAACCACATCTTTCGGATCGATACTCCGAGTAGGGCCTTTATCGACTTCTCGCTTTGATATTTTTTCTTCTATTTCGCTCCATCTAGGCTCTCGAGTTTTTAATAAAGAAACTAAAGACGATGCAATAAATAAAGATGAGTATGACCCAATCACTATGCCTACTAATAGCGCTACAGCGAACTCTTGAAGTGTGGCTGCTCCTAGCAAAAGAGATCCGATTAGGAGTAGTGAAATCACTGGTAGAGCGGAAGTAATACTCGTATTAATTGACCGCATAGTCACTCTGTTCAGAGCCAAATTCATCAATTCGGCATATTTGTAACGATCTGTCGCTCCTAGTCTTCCTACTATCTCTCTAACTTTGTCGTAGACAACAATTGTGTCATAAAGCGAATACCCCATAATCGTAAGGAATGCGATAATGGTTGCTGGTGTTACTTCAAGTTGAAAAATTGAATAAATTCCAATGCTTATCAAGATGTCGTGACTGACCGCTAATAGAGCTCCTAAAGCCATCTTCCATTCAAGACGTATA
>CAJXEU010000203.1 GCA_913052525.1 uncultured Actinomycetes bacterium | reverse complement strand
ATTACAAAAGAAGAATTTGATGAAGAATTAAAAAAATTAAATATAAATTCTGAAAAAATAAATAACATATTAGAATCAGATATTAACACATTAAAACCAACTAATGAGTTAGCTAAAGAAGGTTTAGAAGAAATAAAACAAGTTAGCGATACTCCGAAGAAGAAGTCACTTCGAAGTGTATGGATTATCTTAATCATTCTTGTTTTAGGTGTTGGCACTTACGCTGCGACGAAATCGTCGCTCTTTTCCGTAAAAGAGGTAGAAGTAGTCGGAAGCGGAGTCAAAGTTTCTCTGGAAGAAGTACTACTAGTAGCGGGTGTAGATGAAAGCACTTCAATGATTGGGCTTGATGTTGGAGGAATTGACGAGAGAGTGACAGGTATTCCATGGGTGGCTCAAGTTGATGTAGAAAGAAATTGGCCGAACACCGTACGTATCATTCTAGAAGAACGAATTGCTGCAGTAATAGCGACGATTCCAAGCGGAGAGAAATTTTTACTTGATAGGTCTGGCGTAGTCCTTGAAAAGATAGTTGGGGATCCCTATGAGTTGCCTATTATTCGTGTGGATTCAGTTGGAGATTTTGGAACTCGAATAATGGGAATCACTCCATTGCTAAGAGCTGCAGAAGAAGTAACTCCAGATCTACAAGCTTGGATATTGGCGTTGACTCCAACCGGAGGAGGCGTAAGAGCCGAATTGGTTGGAGGGGTAGTGGCCGAATTAGGTATAGGTGGGATCGACTTTCGAGATGAGATGCGTTCTCTTGCCACAGTTTTAACGCGCGTACAACTTCCTTGTATAGAAGTAATTGATGTTTCAATACATCAAAACCCAGTTGTTACTAGAACACAAGGTAGATGCTAGATAATAATAAAAACAAGAAGTTTTTAATCACAGGTTGATGTCACTCAACTACATAGAGTAGTATCTAAAGCATGAGTAAAGGTTTACTATTCAAACTCTAAACCTCAACTTTAGGTTTAGGTATAAAGATAAGGAAAAACAATGGGTTCAAATCCACAAAATTATCTAGCAGTAATAAAAGTAGTCGGAGTTGGTGGCGGCGGAGTCAATGCGGTTAATCGCATGATCGAAGCCGGTCTTCGTGGTGTTGAGTTCATAGCAGTCAACACCGACGCTCAAGCACTATTAATGAGCGACGCTGATGTCAAATTAGATATCGGCCGAGAACTAACTCGGGGCTTAGGAGCTGGAAGTAATCCAGAAATAGGGCGCCAGGCTGCAGAAGATCACAGAGCTGAAATCGAAGAAATGCTGGACGGGTCCGACATGGTCTTCATTACCGCAGGTGAAGGCGGAGGGACAGGAACCGGAGCAGCACCAGTGGTGGCAGAAATAGCAAAATCAATTGGAGCTTTAACAATTGGTGTAGTTACTCGACCATTTGGTTTCGAGGGTCGACGACGTGCGGTCCAAGCAGAAAATGGAATCACACAACTTAAAGAAAAAGTTGATACACAAATTGTGATTCCAAATGATCGTCTACTTAGTATTTCAGATGAAAAAACTGCATTACTGAATGCATTCAGTATGGCGGACGAAGTTCTACTCCAAGGGGTACAAGGAATCACCACTTTGATAACCACTCCTGGTTTAATCAATACTGATTTCGCAGATGTGAAAATGGTTATGCAGGATGCCGGATCTGCACTCATGGGCGTAGGACAAGCCACAGGTGAAAGCCGTGCAGTTAATGCAGCCCGCAATGCTATCTCTAGTCCTTTACTGGAAGCGTCCATTGATGGGGCTCGCGGAATCCTCCTTACCATTGCAGGTCCAAGTGACCTTGGATTGTTTGAAGTTAATGAAGCCGCAGAGATCATTCATGGCGTTGCACATCCTGATGCAAACATCATCTTCGGAACTGTTGTAGATGACGAGATGGGCAACGACGTTCGAGTGACAGTTATAGCTGCTGGTTTTGACCGTTGGGATGGTGAGCGCCCAAAGCGCAAGCAAGGTAAGTCCTCAATCACCTCTTCAATATCTGAGGTGTTTGATTCTTCGTCATCAGCAGAAACTGAAGACGAATTAGACGTACCTAGCTTCTTAAAGTAGGAGCCCCCGTGGCTCAAGTGCTGGCTGAAAGGCACCTAGCCTCAGGTCATGTGGCTTGGGTCGCGATGTCTGAGGTTATCGACGGCGATATGGCGATCGGTAATCTCAGTACAAGAAAAAAATCAATCCAAGAGGCATCCCAATCTCTTATGGAACGCAATGCTGGCTTGACTATTCCATCAAGCCAGCATTGGTCTTTTTTGACTCAAGTTCATGGCGAGAGAAGTATTCAAGTTGAAGCAAATGAAGCAATTACCGGGCTAGAGGGCGATGCACTAGTTACTACTCAAGTAGGGAAAGTTCTAACTATTCAGGTCGCTGACTGTGTACCTATCTCTCTTATTTCAGAAAATGGAGCTATTGCAGTAGTTCATGCAGGGTGGCGAGGATTAATAAATGGAGTAATTGAAAGTGCTTCTCAAGAGTTGGAGAGAAAAGCCTCAGGGAACCAGGTAGCTATTATTGGTCCGCATATTGGGTCTTGCTGTTATGAATTTGGTCGTCAAGACCTTGAACAATTTGTCAAACTATTCGGGTCTTTAGTAATTGGGAACACTAATTCCTCTTCACCTTCTCTGAATTTATTAACGATTGTCCAACTCATTTTAAGAAAGAAAAGTATTGGCCTTATCCATGTAGACAATTCTTGTACCTCTTGTGATCCGAAATTTTGGTCTTATCGTGCGAACAGAACCCAGAAGAGGCAGTGTTTATTTGCATGGTTAGAAAAGAATTAAGGTTATGAGTTTTTCTGAATCAAATAAAGAAGAAATAAAAGAAAGGATTCTCAAAGTTTCTGACTATGTCACAAGTCGAAGTTTGGGACGTACGAAAATTATTGCTGTCACAAAGAGCTTTCCAAAAGAGGCGGTAGTAGTCGCTAAAGAAGCAGGCCTTCAAGCAGTGGGGGAGAATTACGCTCAAGAACT
>CAJXEU010000202.1 GCA_913052525.1 uncultured Actinomycetes bacterium | reverse complement strand
ATCATTGCAAAACAAAATATAAGCCCAGAAATTCAGCATTTTTGATTAAAAAATATAGATCCCTACGTACTGAAAGAAATTTCTCTAAGAAAGTACTACTACAAGGGTCTTTATCCTATGTATCCTGCTTGTGGGCCGCTAGCTCATCGGGTAGAGCAACGGACTTTTAATCCGTAGGCGCTGGGTTCGAGCCCCAGGCGGCCCACCAATAAATCTTTGTGCGATAACCTAACAAAATGTACTTCAAGTCATTTTGGGTCATCGTATTTCTTGTTTGTTTGACTTCATGCTCTTCTGGATCGCTTACATTAGATTCTCAGAAAGATGAACAAAATATTTCTTCTGCTACAACTGAGACAGCCGCTACTTCAACTATAGAAAAACCAAATAACCCTTCTACTACATTAAGTGAAGCCCCATCATTATCAATAACTATTGAAGCGACGCCCTATAGCCCAATTGCTGCATCTTTAGATATTAAATCTTCACTTCCTGTTGCTGTGAAAGTAACCGCTACTTCCGAGAGTCATCAGGTAACCACGGCTAGAACTTCTACTTTTTCTTCTTCACATATATTCCCTCTTATTGGTCTTCGTCAATCTCAGGCATATGAAATTAAAGTTTTAGCGCTTGATGAATCAGGAGCAGCTGCAACCTTTGATGGTGGAACTTTTATTTCAGGAGAAATCGATTACCCACTCCCAAAGTTTGATCTTTATGTTGATCTTGAGCAGTCACAATCAGGGATTACTTTAATCGAATACAACCCCTGGGTTCTTCCTGAGGAGTTTGGTTTAGCTCACGCGCAGCCGACGGTAGGAATTGATCATGAAGGAGAAGTTGTTTTTTGGTATCGAAATACAGGAGTCAACGGTGCAGTTCAAGTCACTCCAAGAGGGACCTTCATTGCTCAATATTGGCCACTTGGAGCAAGAGAGTTTGACCTGCTAGGCAACGTAACCAACAACTGGCAAGTATCTCCGGAACCTTCCACTGAAACTGTTGAATTTCGTGAAGCTGATGCTCTTCATATTTTAGAAAATAAGGAGGCTTTAGCTGAAACAACTACCGGTAATCCTGGGGATCCGGAGGCTATTATAGTCAAAGCAGATTGGGTAGATTTGACTTCTTTTCATCATGAAGTTTTTCCAATGCCAAACGGAAATCTTCTGGCAATTTCAACAACGAATCACCCCATTACTGAAGAACAAATGAATTCATTGTGCCCGGAAGATGAGACTGAGTTCCAAATAACGAGTGATGTTATTGTCGAATTTGAGGTAAATGGAAACGTACTTCGAACTTGGGATTTATGGGATGTTTTAGAAGTAGAAGAAATACCTGGTAGTCATATTTGTAATACAACTGGTCGTTTCGAAAGTATTGATTTTAGAGACTGGACTCACGCAAATGCTGTAATTTACGATGAAGTTAGAGATGCAGTTATTGTTTCTTCACGACACACCGATCAAATAATCGCGTTTGATCACCTAGATGTAATGGGTCCTCAAACTAGTGTGCGATGGATTTTAGGTAAGCAAGGGACGCTACCCCTTGAGGGAGAACTTTTCTATCATCAGCATGCCGTTGAACTCCAATCAGATGGCTCGATTCTGCTTTATGACAATGGTAATTTTCGACCCGGTACAGGTTCTGGTGATTCCACAATGCCTCATTTCAGCAGGGCTGTTCTTTATAGAATCAGCGATGACGATGTCGATTCATCTGAATGGGAAGCCGCTCAACTCTGGGATCATAGAGTTGATGATTCTGATGGTGATCCACTCTACGCAGAGTTCCTTGGAGACGCCGACCGGATGGAAAACGGTAATGTTCTGATTACTCATGGTGGGATTTGGCCCAGACCGGAAACTCAACGGGCACGCATAATTGAAGTTGTTCCAGCAGGTGCTGCTGGCGGAGATATTGTTTGGGATCTTGCTCTAGGAGACGCTGATGTTCCTGTCACGGTTTATCGCGCAGAGAGACTCCCCTCTTTATACTTCGGACCAAACTGGGAATAAAGTTTTGGCTACGACTATCACTATTACTGGGACCGGATGTCCTATTCCTTCAGCAACGCGTTCTGGGCCAGGTGTTTTAGTTCAAACCGATGAGGTTGCATTGCAATTTGATGCTGGGCGTGGAACAACCCAGCGTCTTGCAAACTGTGAACTATGGCCAACAGATCTTGATGCTTTCTTTGTTACACATCATCACAGTGATCACTTGGTTGGTTTGGCTGATTTGCTTTTAACAAGATGGGTCATGGATCGTACCGACAGGATTTCAGATCTGCCAGTAATTGTTCCTGAAGGACCCGCTAAAAAATTCGTGAATCATGTACTAGATGCTTGGTCAGACGATATTGCCATAAGGAAAGAACATGCACAACGTTCAAATGATCCGGGAATTGAGATTCTTTCTTTCTCTGCTTCTAATGAAGTTAATGAAGTTTGGTCAATGGGTGAAGTAAAAGTATTGGCTTGTAAAGTCCGCCATGAGCCTGTTTTTCCTGCAGTCGGTTACCGAATTGAATCTCCTGATGGTGTGATCGCGATTACGGGCGACACATTAGTTTGTGATGAAGTAACTGAACTTGCTGCTGGTGCTGATGTACTAATTTATGAAGCAATGAGATTTGAAGAAATTCAGATTCTTCCGAAAAAAAGACGGTTTATTCTTGATTATCATGCCGATACTCGGCTAATTGGCAGCCAAGCTAAAGAAATTGGTGTTCCAACTTTAATTCTTACGCATTTGATTCCTGAACCTCTTTCTGATGAAGACCGGCAAGCATTCATTGATGACATTCGTGTGGGTGGTTTTACGGGTGAACTCATTGTCGCAGATGATCTTGACTCAGTGACTTTAGGAAAATAGTTTAATCTAATTTGCTGCGCGACCTTTAATCATCTCAGTCAGTGATCTACCCTACGGTTATGCGTAATACCGGAATTGCCGTATTTAGCCTGATTCTCATAGTTATTGTTGTTTTCTATGGAGCCTGTGTTGCTTTTGATGGAGATGATCCCCCGGCAACAACTACGACAACCAGCACGACGACTTC
>CAJXEU010000201.1 GCA_913052525.1 uncultured Actinomycetes bacterium | reverse complement strand
GCTGCTAAGAAGCCAGCTGCTAAGAAGCCAGCTGCTAAGAAGCCAGCTGCTAAGAAGCCAGCTGCTAAGACACGTTTCGGAAAGGCATTCTTAAATAAACAAAAGGTTTTACTTCTTGAAGAAAGAGCACGTTATTTAAAGAGCGCTGACGCCCTAAAGGCAGAAGCAGATGCACTATTAGAAGGCAGGGAGCCAGGGGACGTCCAATTTGATGAAGAGTCAGGAGAAGGGGACACACTGGCAGTAGCCAGAGATCTAGATTTAGCTCTTAGTGCACAAGCTCGAGACGCCGTAGAAGAGATCGATGCCGCACTTGAAAGAATTCGTAAAGGAACATACGGAATTTGCATCAAATCAGACAAACCAATTCCACAAGAGCGCCTCAAGGCTATTCCTTGGGCTGCAGAGCGAGTGGAGTATAAAGCCGGAGGCCTTGGACGCCGCTAAACCATCAGAATTGTTATACCAATAGTTAGAATTTTAGGGAGAATCTAAAGACCTCAGGTAGTCAAATGATACAACCTTGGAAATCCAGCATAATCACTGCCTCGGCGGTTATTTTTTTTGATCAACTCACGAAATGGTGGGTTTTGGAAAGACTTGACCACGGCGAGATTGTAGGACTTTTTTGGACTCTTCAATTCCGATTAGTTCGAAATACAGGAGTTGCTTTTAGCCAAGGTGAGGGCTTAGGCCCGGTCTTTGCAATTCTCATATTTTTCGTGATATTTCTCGTTATTCGCTGGAGTACTCAGATCCAATCAAAGGTAGTCAAGGTAGCTGCTGGTCTGATTGTGGGCGGAGCTGTAGGGAATCTAGTTGATCGAGTATTTAGAACTGAAGATGGATTTTTAAGTGGAGGCGTAGTCGATTTCATAGATTTACAATGGTGGCCAGTATTCAATATTGCGGACGCTGCAATAGTGGTAGGTGGATTCATAATGTTCTGGGCCGGAATGAAATCTACAAAGTCTGAAAAAGAAATTCTTGATTCAAATGTTTAAGCAATAATTAACATGAGTGCTGAATCTATACCGGAATCTTTGAACGGAGAAAGACTGGATCGAGTAGTGGCTTTCGTTCTTGATGTGAGTCGCAGCCGTGCGGGAATTCTTATAGACGGCGGAAATGTTATTCTTGACGGAGGAGTGGAAAGATCGCGGTCTAGACGAGTTCAACTCGGAGAAACTTTAAACGTTTTAAATGAGGTGCCAGAAGAGGATGAAGGACCTGAACCTGAGAAAAACATAGAAATTCCGGTTCATTATGAAGATGATCAAGTACTCGTTATCAATAAGCCATCAGGACTGGTTGTACATCCTGGAGCAGGAAATATGACAGGAACAATGGTAAATGGTTTACTCGCGTCATGGCCCGAATTACGTGGAGTTGGAGAAAAATCTCGGCCCGGAATAGTTCATCGCTTAGATCGAGGAACATCAGGATTGTTGGTAGTGGCGAGAACCCAAGAAGCTTACGACCACCTTTCAGCACAATTATCAGACCGCTCAATGGGACGTTGGTATACCGCTTTAGTGTGGGGACAAATGGATTCCGACACTGGGACAGTTGATGCTCCGATTGGAAGGTCCAAGAAAGATCGAATTCGGATGGCAGTGATTGGGGCTGGACGCCAAGCTCGGACAAATTATGAAGTGCTTCAGCGCTGGGCAGGTCCTGAAGTCTCGTTAATTCGTTGCAAATTGGAAACCGGTAGAACTCATCAAATTAGAGTACATCTTTCAGCCATAGGACATCCTCTAGTAGGGGATGAATTGTACGGAGGCAACAGAAGTGAAATTGCGCTTGAGAGGCCGTTCTTACATGCTTCATTTTTGGAATTTCAGCACCCCACAAAAAATGAAAGAATCGCATTTGAAAGCACTCTGCCAGAAGACCTAGAGAAGATATTGAGGGGTTTGTCAAATTAACTGTCAACTGATTGCAAAATTGATTACCTATCCAAAGTATTCTTATATGAATGAATTTCTCTGATCCCTCGTTGCCAGTAATTCCCGATTACCAAGACTCGTGTGTAACTGGATTAGTGCCGACACTCCTTGAAGCAGAAAGAGAACCTACTTGGATTCCAGAAGATGTCTTGTTGGCGCGTCAAGTCGTGCTGTTGGTTTTAGATGGGCTTGGATGGAAACAACTGCAGGACAGAATTTCAGATCTGCCAACCTTCAGTCTTTTTAATGGCGGTCCAATTACTACGGTGGCTCCGTCTACGACAGCTGCTGCTTTGACTTCCATTACTACAGGTGTGCCACCTGGCGAGCATGGCCTAATCGGTTACAGAATTCCTGTTGAAGATAAGGTGCTGAATACCTTGCGTTGGTCAACAGGATCAGGAGATGCACAGAAAGAAGTATTGCCGTCTTTCATTCAGCCGGTTTCTTCATTTGGTGGACAGCGTCCTCCAGTTGTTTCTCAGAAAAAATTTGAAGGCAGCGGGTTCTCTGCTGCACATATGTCCGACGTACGGCTGCACGGGTATAACACTCGCGAAGAACTAGTTTCACAAACTATTGCCTTAGTCAACGAGGGAGAACCCTTTATTTACGTTTATTGGGATGGTATAGACCAGATAGGACACGAGTTTGGTTTTACTGACCGTTACGAAGAAGAACTCTTTGCTTGTGACCAGATGATCAAAGAACTCTTTAGTCGTATAGGTCCCGAAGTAGCAGTATTTGCAACAGCTGACCATGGACTAGTTTCAGTCGGAGAAAATTTGATTTCTCTTTCAAAAGAAATTACTTCCTTAATAGAATTTCAAAGTGGAGAAGCAAGGTTCCGTTGGTTACATGCACGCCAAGGAGCCAGTGGAGAACTTTTTCATGCCGCAAAAGAACAGTTTGAAGATATTGCGTGGGTTGTCCGCGCTGATGAAGTTGTGAATCAAGGCTGGCTAGGACCAAAAGTTACTGAAGCTGCGCGTTCGCGGTTAGGAGACGTAGCTCTAGTAGCACGTGAATCCGTTGCGTTCTTAGACGCTGCGGAAGTGATGTCCATTGAATTAATTTGTCGTCATGGTTCATTGACTGCCGAGGAAATGTTTGTCCCAG
>CAJXEU010000200.1 GCA_913052525.1 uncultured Actinomycetes bacterium | reverse complement strand
GACGGAGTTGTTGGTTGCCATGTGAACATGATGGCAGCGGGACCTGCAGGTAACGATGACGATTTCACGGATATCACTCCAGAAGAACAACAGCATTTTGATAGAAGTTCTTGGTACGCGGCTGAAGATAACGGCTACTTTCGAATACAAGAAACTCGTCCTCAAACTCTCGGAACAGGATTGAACGACTCACCCGCAGGGTTGCTTTCTTGGATTGGTGAAAAATTTTATGGTTGGACAGATCATGACGACGATCTATTTTCAATAGTTGATCGAGATACTCTTTTGGCAAATGTTTCTGTGTATTGGTTCACTGAAACTATTAATTCTTCTACTCGTTTCTATTTTGAGAACAGGCAACCAAATGGGCTGACTATGGAGTCTTTAGGTGATGTTCCACTTGGTGTCTCAGCTTTTCCCAATGAACTGTTTGTGGCTCGGAAACGATGGGTTGAAGCTTCTCATAACGTCATTTTTTGGGTAGAGCACGAAAAAGGTGGACATTTTGCTTCTCTTGAAACGCCTGAGGTTTACATTAATGACGTTCAAGATTTCTTTCGAGGCCTCCGATGATTTCAGGAGCTGATGACATACAACTTGGTTTTGATTTACAAGGATCGGGGCCTTTGCTTGTTTTCACTCATGGATGGGTTAATGACCGAACTGTTTGGAACCCATTAATTCAGAACCTTTCTCATGACCACACAGTCGCTAGTTGGGATCTTCGTGGCCATGGCGAAAGCGACACCCCGCCTCCTGGTTCGTATTCACGCGAGCACGCTCTTTCTGATCTACGTGCCGTGCTTGATACTGCTGGACGTCCAGCGGTATTGATCGGTCATAGCCTTGGAGGCTATTTATCCCTTGCTCATACTCTTAATTGTCCTGAAGATGTAGCGGGGCTTGTTTTAGTAGCTACAGGCCCAGGTTTCAGAAATGCCGAAGCTCGTGAAGAATGGAATAATGCTGTTCGAGCAAGCGCTGAAAAACTTGATCAAGGCCCTGGGGTTGAAGAAATATCTATGCACGTTGATTCTGAAGTAATTGATCATTTAACTGACATCTCAGCATCAACTTTGGTACTTCTCGGTGAACGAGATAAACGTTTTACTGCTGCTTCTTCCTTATTTTCTCGGGACTTAAACGTCCATGAGAGCATCATTATTCCTGATCAAGGACATATGGTTCACCTGAAGGCACCAGAACAATGTGCCGATGCGATTAGATCTTTTGTCGCCTCTTTATCTTGAGTATTAAAGAGTTGTCCCGATTCGTGAAACTCGAAGGAGGATCCTTCCGTATGGGAAGCGATAATCCGAAATTATACCCATCTGACGGAGAAGGTCCAGTTCGAGAAGTTGTAGTAAAAGCCTTCTCTATCTCTGCTACTGCAGTGACTAACGAAGAGTTTTTAAAGTTTGTACAACAAACCAATTATGTGACTACAGCGGAGAAAGAAGGATGGTCTTTCGTTTTTTTTGGGCATCTTCCTACAGATTTTCCTGACACACGAGGTGTCGTTGGCGCTGAATGGTGGAGGCAAGTTTACGAAGCAAATTGGAGGCATCCCGAAGGTCCAGGAAGTTCCATTTCTGACCGTGGAGACCATCCGGTTGTACATATTTCTTGGTTTGATGCTGTTGCGTTTGCCGAGTGGGCTGATGCTCGTTTACCTACCGAAGCTGAATGGGAATTTGCTGCGCGAGGTGGCCTTGACCAATGCGATTTACCTTGGGGCGACGAGTTAGTTGTCGACGGAGAACACAGATGCAATATATGGACTGGTATCTTTCCAACTGAAAACACTGCTGAAGACGGATATACAGGCACCTGTCCCGTTAATGCTTTCGAACCAAACGAGTTTGGTCTCTTCAATTGTTCTGGAAACATTTGGGAATGGTGTAGTGACTGGTTTTCAACTCGTTTCGGTGACGATCGTCCAATAGTAGATCCTAAGGGAGCAAAAATCGGAACTCATCGGGTAATTAAGGGAGGATCTTTTCTTTGTCATGACAGTTACTGCCACCGTTACCGTGTGGGAGCTCGCTCCTCTACAACTCCAGATAGTTCAACTGGGCATCAAGGCATCCGACTCGCTCGTTAATCGCCGTAACCTATTGTTATGGGTTTACGAACAACCGTGAACAAAGAAGTTCAAGTAACGGCACCAAATGAATTTAGCGTGCCCAAAATTGGCAATATTCCTGTTTGGCCGCCAGTCGTGCTAGCCCCTATGGCAGGAGTGACCAACGCCCCATTTCGAACACTTTGCAGAGAGTTCGGAGCTGGTCTTTACGTCAGTGAAATGATTACTGCCCGTGGTCTTGTCGAAGGTCATTTGAAGACTCGTCGACTTAGCCACTTCTCTTCAGAAGAGAACCCACGGAGTATTCAGCTCTATGGAACAGAGCCTGTAAGTATGTACGAAGCTGTGAGAATACTTGTGAGCGAAGATCGTGTCGATCATGTGGATCTCAATTTTGGTTGCCCAATGCCGAAAGTTACGAGGAAGGGTGGTGGAGCTGCACTTCCTTTAAAACCAAAACTCCTTGCGTCAATTGTTAAGGCGGCCATAGACGCTGCAGAATCAATTCCTGTGACATTGAAATTCAGAGTAGGCACTGATGACAAACACCAAACGTTCTTAGACACTGGCCGGATCGCAGAAGATCTTGGTGCAGCTTCTATAGCTCTTCATGCCCGAACCGCTGAACAACTTTATTCAGGTGAGGCTAACTGGACAAAGATTGAGGCTTTAAAACAGTCAGTAACTACTCTTCCTGTTTTTGGAAATGGAGACATATGGGAACCATGGGATGCTCTACGAATGATGCGGTCTACGGGTTGTGATGGTGTAGTTGTAGGCCGCGGATGTTTAGGAAGACCATGGCTCTTCGGTGACCTCGCTTCTGTTTTTGGAGCCACTCCAGAATCTGGTGGTCAGGAACCAACTGATCCTCCAATGCTAAAAGACGTCTGTGAAACCATGATCCGACATGCGGGTCTACTAGTGGATTGGGCTGGGCCACAAGGAATAAAGGACTTTCGCAAACACACTTCTTGGTATCTGAAAGGCTATGCAACCGGCCCAGCAGCTCGACATGCACTCAAAATGATTGAATCACTTGA
>CAJXEU010000199.1 GCA_913052525.1 uncultured Actinomycetes bacterium | reverse complement strand
AATCTCAGTTATCAGAAATACTTCTTAATAAAGATCGACCAAAATCTTTAGAAGCGAAAGTACTCAACGCAACTTTCTCAAAGGCAAGTGGAACTAACGGACTTCAGGATGCTTTAGCGAAACTACAAAAACAAGCTGAAGACGCCATAAAGTCAGGGGCTGGAATACTCGTAATAAGTGATCGGGATTTAGACGAAGTAACTGCTCCAATACCTTCGTTGCTAGCAACTGGAGCCATCCATCATCACTTAACCAAAATCAAGAAACGGAACCATGTCGGAATCGTTGTTGAGAGTGGTGATGCGCGAGAAACCCACCACATGGCTCTACTCCTTGGCTTCGGGGCTTCTGCTATTTGCCCTTATATGGCCTATGAAACGATTGATGAGATTATTAACGATGGCCTTTATGGAATAAGTCCAAATTTAGACCCATTGCTAGCTCGTAAGAACTTCATAACTGCTTGTGATAAAGGCCTGCTAAAAATAATGTCGAAAATGGGCATCTCAACCGTTGCTTCATATACAGGAGCGCAGATTTTTGAAAGTATTGGCCTAAATAGTTCAGTTATTGACCTTTGTTTCTCTGGTACATCTAGTCGCATTGAAGGTGTCGGATTTGAAGTTCTAACTACTGAGGTTCTCTATAGACACAATCAAGCCTTTCCAAATAATGCAGGAACAACACCACATCGCACACTGAATGTCGGGGGAGAGTACCAGTGGAGAAAAGAAGGAGAGCATCATCTCTTTAACCCAGAAACAATTTTTCGCCTTCAACACGCCACCAGAGAAGGTCGCTACGACATTTTCAAACAATACACAGGTCAAATAAATAACCAATCAAAACGCCTTGGGACGCTTCGTGGTCTATTTAGATTCAAAGAGAACCTACGTTCTTCAATTCCAATAGAAGAAGTAGAACCAATATCCGAGATAGTAAAAAGGTTTTCAACTGGAGCCATGTCGTATGGTTCTATTTCCTCAGAAGCCCACGAAGTATTAGCTATTGCCATGAACAGGATTGGAGGAAAGTCAAATACTGGTGAAGGCGGTGAAGACCCAGATCGTTTTATCCGAGATGAAAGTGGCGACTTGCGACGATCAGCTATCAAACAAGTAGCTTCTGGACGTTTTGGGGTGACATCAGAATACCTAGTGAATAGCGATGACATACAAATCAAAATGGCTCAAGGTGCGAAACCTGGAGAGGGAGGGCAATTGCCAGGTCACAAGGTTTACCCCTGGATCGCGAAAACCAGACACTCAACTCCAGGGGTTGCTCTCATCTCTCCTCCTCCGCATCATGATATTTATTCGATTGAAGATTTAGCTCAACTCATTTTTGATTTGAAAAATGCAAATCCTCAAAGTCGGATCCACGTGAAGTTGGTTGCAGAAGTAGGAGTAGGAACCGTAGCCACAGGCGTTTCTAAAGCTCATGCAGACGTTGTGCTCATTTCTGGACATGACGGTGGAACCGGAGCTTCCCCTTTGACTTCAATCAAACATGCCGGAGCCCCATGGGAGCTTGGACTAGCAGAAACTCAACAAACTCTTCTACTAAACCGTTTACGCGACAGAATTGTCGTTCAAGTTGATGGACAATTAAAAACTGGACGTGACGTAGTTGTAGCTGCACTCCTTGGAGCAGACGAATACGGATTTGCTACTGCGCCGTTAGTGGTCTCCGGTTGCGTCATGATGCGGGTATGTCATCTTGACACGTGTCCAGTTGGTGTAGCCACACAGAACCCTGAATTACGTAAAAAATTCACTGGGAAAGCTGAACACGTCGTAAATTTTTTCGAATTCATTGCTCAAGAAGTACGCGAGATACTCGCGGAATTAGGCTTCCGATCATTAAACGAAGCAATAGGCCAAGTCGAAGTGTTGGATTCTATAGAAGCAGTGTCACATTGGAAGGCAAAAGGTTTGAACCTTTCCCCAATATTTCATCTTCCCGACATAGAAGACAAAGCTGATAGACATCAAACACAAATCCAGGATCACGGTCTTGAAACAGTCCTTGACCAAGAATTGATCAAGAAAAGTGAACCAGCATTAAGCAACGGGGAAAACATTCATTCTGTCTTTTCGATCAATAACACCAACCGATCAACCGGAACCATGCTCGGTTACCACGTAACTAAGAAATACGGCAGCGAAGGCTTACCTGACGGGACTATCTCTCTAGATTTCTACGGATCTGCTGGAAATAGCTTTGGTGCATTTTTACCTCGTGGCATAAGCCTGCATCTTGAAGGCGACGCCAATGATTACGTCGGAAAAGGGTTATCAGGCGGAAAAGTAACTTTACGACCACCAAAAGATTCAAGTTTTAATGCCGAAGAGCAAGTTATAGCCGGAAACGTCATACTCTACGGTGCCACTAACGGTGAAATGTATATCCGCGGGAAAGTAGGGGAGAGATTCTGCGTTAGAAATTCTGGTGCCACCGCTGTAGTTGAGGGAATAGGAGACCATGGATGCGAATATATGACTGGAGGGAAAGCAGTTATTCTAGGACCTACTGGAAGAAACTTTGCTGCAGGTATGTCTGGAGGAGTCGCATACGTCTATGACCCATTCGGCGATTTCGTTGAAAATGTAAATCACGAGATGGTCTTATTAGAACCGCTGAATCAGGAAGATGAAATTTGGCTTAAAGACACCATCATCAAACATCATGGCGAAACAGAATCAGTAGTGGCAGAAAAAATCCTCAAAAGGTGGGGAACTCCTTCTTCACGATTTATAAAAGTTATGCCAACCGACTATAAACGTGTGCTAGAAGCTGCAGCTGTTGCTCGAAGTCAGGGCAAAGATGAAGTTGCAGCAATAATGGCCTCTTCTGGAGATAACTAAGATGGGCGACCCGCGTGGATTTCTAAATCATGACAGACAACTTCCCGAGCGACGTTCAATACCTGTGCGGCTAAAAGATTGGAAAGAAGTAAATGCTCCGTTCTCTACTCAGGATTTACAACGCCAAGCGAGTAGATGCATGGACTGTGGTATCCCATTTTGCAACAATGGTTGCCCGTTAGGGAATCTGATCCCCGATTGGAATGACTTGATATATAGAGAGAAATGGAGACAAGCTTCCGAAAGACTTCATGCCACTAACAACT
>CAJXEU010000198.1 GCA_913052525.1 uncultured Actinomycetes bacterium | reverse complement strand
CTCTAGAGAGGCTTCAAGAGTAGAAGCATCACTCCAGGTTTCTATCGTTGCCGCGGAATCAGCAGTATTGAAACCAACCAGGACTGGTTTCCCAGTCCATGACATGGCGTTATACCACTCAACAAAATGCCCTCTGTTAGTAGGTATATAGCTAATCAAGTCTTTGTTGATGTCCCAGAATGGTTCTTCAAATTCCAAAACCACTTTGTTCATGAGCCCCATACCCAGTCCATCGACAGCAACCTGTTGGCTATGAGACAACTCAGGAGAAAACTTCACTGTTTTTGACTGAAGCACACCCAGAGGAAGAGTTACTACTACCGAAGCAGCTTCAAAAGATTCATTATCAGTAACAACTGTTACCCCTGAACTGTTGTAACTCACTTCAGTAACCTTTGTTGACAAACGTACATCTAGACCATTTGCAAGATCTTCCATGAAAGGCCCGTATCCTGTTGCCGGTACGGCATCTCCTCCTCTAGAAAGAGCTCCTTCGTAAGCGGTTACCATTGCTAAATCATCAACATGCCCGGCATACCAGTGTTCAATTTCAGAAACCACAACATAGTCAAACCATCGCTGTTCTTCTGAAGTCAAATTTTCACGAATACTTGAAAGTAATGGACCCATAGCATCGGTAGATGACTTGCCGATAACCGAGTCATAGACAAGATCATATAAACGGTTTAAACGAGAAGTATTCATACGCTCACCGTCAAAGTCGAACAAAACCCAATTTTCATAATTGGTTGGAATCAGCTCAATATTGAGTTCTTTAGCACGCGGGGTGAGCACATGAGTGTCAACTCCATGAAACCAAGAACCTCCTAAATCAACTGGAGTGCCTTGAAGATTATCGGTCCACGCTCTACCCCCAATTCGGCTACGTCCCTCAAGGACAGTGACTTCGCACCCTTCTTCTTGAAGTCGAGAAGCTGTAGCTAATCCGGAGGCGCCAGCACCAACAACGATGCAGGAATCAACACCCCGTGTTTCTAAAACTTCTTCAGCAGCACGAAAACCCGATCGAACTGCACCGTTTACTGTGGCGGGAAAATCAGAATCAGTTGCTTCTCCAGCCATAAATCTTCGACCATCAGTAGATCTCGCTAAATCAACACGCAGCCTTGAGGAAGAACCTGCAGGAATATAAGAATATGAACCTTGTGACCAAGGGTCAGAACCCCAACGAGTGATACGCCAATCAACAACGGAAGGAAGAGAAGAATTATTTAAGGCATCTGACGTTGAAAGAGGTGTTTTTTCTCCACAGCCAGCACCGAGAGTTATCCCGACAGCAGTAGAACCTAATAAAAAATTTCGTCTACTTAGTCTTGACGTGAACAAAGAAGAGGTCATCAAAGTATTCCACTACGTTGACCGGCAACAGTAAAGAGCCAGTTTGCTTGCAAATGAAGAACCATCCCGACTTCTTGATTGGCTTGCCCGTCAAGAGAACGAGCCCAAGTGCCTTCTAGAAGTATTCCTAATTTGTAGGCAGCGAGAACAAACCACCAATCCATATCATCCACGGACAACCCCGTTAAATCTGCCCAATGGTCAATAAGATTTTTACGAGTTAAACCACCATGAACCTGTTTAAAAGCGGGCGATGAACGTTCAGGATCTTCAGTGTCATACCAAGAAATCAAAAGCCAAGCAAGATCAAGTCGAGGGTCACCAATGGTGGACAATTCCCAATCAACTAAGGCAGCTAATTCAGGCCGTTCATAGGAGGCAATTACATTGGCATGGTGCACATCACCGTGAATGATGCGAGGGATAAAATCAGTGGGTTGATTCTTTTCTAACCATTCACCAACCTCTCTCACGCCACTTACTTCAGGTCCGGTATATGAATTAAAACTTGAATAACCCTCTAATTGGCTCCGCCATCTTTCAACTTGCCGCTCAATCCACCTGTCAGGTTTCCCAAAATCTTCTAAACCAACTGCGATATGATCAACATCCGCTAAAGCAGCGATCCCGTTAATGATGGAAAAGCCCAGTTTTTTAAACCATTCAGACTCAGACGCGTAAGGTTCAGGAATTTCACTGAATGGATTAAATCCCTTAATAGGGGCCATTAAGTAAAAACAGACTCCGATAATCGAAGGATCAGCACACGCAGCATAAAAAGCAGGGTGTGGAACGGCGGAACCAGCTAACGCTTCTAAAACTTTCGCTTCACGCATCATTGTCCGATCGTTATGAGGTCGCGGGTGACGAGGAGGCCTACGTAACACCATCTCAGTGTTGTCGCTACGAGTGAGAAGAAAGAGATTATTTTGCGTACCACCACTTAGTTGCACACAATTCACTATTTCACCTTCTCCAGGAAGGTTTGCTTGTAAAATCCACTCTTGGAGCGAACTCCAATTAAGAAGTCCATCACCATCATCAAGGTCAGAAGAAAAAGAATCCATATTGCTTTCAATAGAGTAGACCGAGTTTGAGAGTTAAATAAATCCAAGTCAAGGATCACACAAACCGGCAAATTTATATTAAGCGGGTTATTCTCTTTTGTGAGAGGCTTATTTGAGGCTTATCGTGGTTTAAAAGCTTTATTAATTGTCTTTAAGTACTCAAAGTAAGGAGAAAATTCAATGGCGAACGAAGTACGTGCCGCAATGGTTCAAACAGGGTGGACTGGCGATAAAGAGTCCATGATTGAACTGCATGAAAAGTATGTTGCAGAAGCAGCAGCGGCTGGTGCCAAAGTGATGTGCTTTCAGGAACTTTTTTATGGACCTTATTTCTGTCAAGTCCAAGACGCGGTCTACTACGACTATGCCGAAGCAATTCCTGATGGCCCAACAACAAAAAGATTCCAAGAATTAGCAGCTAAACACTCAATGGTTCTGGTGCTTCCAATGTATGAGAAAGAAAAAGAAGGCTTTCTTTACAACACGGCAGCCGTCATTGATGCTGATGGGACTTACTTAGGTAAATATCGTAAAACTCATATCCCGCAAGTAAATGGATTCTGGGAAAAGTTTTATTTCCGCCCAGGAAACCTCGGATATCCAGTGTTTGACACCGCAGTCGGCAAAGTTGGGGTTTACATCTGTTATGACCGTCATTTCCCAGAAGGATGGAGAGCTCTCGGCCTAAATGGAGCTCAAATGGTCTTCAATCCATCAGCTACTAGCCGAGGACATTCTCG
>CAJXEU010000197.1 GCA_913052525.1 uncultured Actinomycetes bacterium | reverse complement strand
AACTCCTAAGAAGAAATCGTGAGTTTTAAATTCGTCGGCCATTAATGGGGCTAGGACCAGAATGATTATTAATCCAAGAAAATGTGAGATTGCCAACACAGAGACAACGTTTGTTTTCCTTGTGGCTTTACCTCCGAAAAAATCTCCGGTTCCTGCTAGTACAGCCGCTGTTAACGCTAAGAAAGTAACCACTTAAATTAACTTGTTGAATCAGTTATTCAGGCAAGAATTCATCAGCATCAAGATCTTCGATGGCAGTGGATACTCGTGCAAACATTTCCGTCACGAGTTGCACTGCTCGTTCATTCACCAGCGCTGCTGCGGAAGCTTGCACGGGGTAAGCCAAGCAGAACAATATGGACCGCCTGTAGTCTTCCATCAGTCGATCTTGTGGGTAGTCCAGACCTATATCACTTAAAGTATTTCGATATCTGTCCAACAATTCGATTTCATGGTTTCGCCGGTCTTCGATTGTCAGGCTTTGACTTAGGAAATATCCAACGTCGTACCCTCCAACAGTTTTTATGCAAATCTGCCAATCAATAACTTTGAGATTTTCATTTTGGAAAAAAAGGTTATCTAGTCGGAAATCCCCGTGTGCCAATGTGATTGGACTGTCGGCTAACTCCATCATTTCACTTGTTACTGTTGGAAATTTTTCTCCTACTTTTCTTATACGGTCGGATACTCCATCCGGAAACATTTCCATACAACTTGGCCATGCTTCAGAAAACCCTTGAGCTATAGCTTGCGGGAACGGAACATCCCATCCATATGGGACCCATGACAGGTCTTCGTTGAAACGTTCGCTTTCCCAAAATGCTGCATGATGTCTCGCTAGTGCTTCTATTGCAATTTCAGCTTTACCTAAAGGGCAGCCGTCTAACTGACTTATGACTTCCGTTCCATCAAGATCTTCGAGGACTAATACAAAGTCATCGGATTCAGGATCATGGTATGCCGCATGACATTTGGGTGTGCCAAGAGGTGTGTCTTTTGCTGCATCTCGATAAAAGCCAATTTCCTTTCCGTAAAACATGAATGCACGAGCTATGTGTCTTGTCTGTTCGTGTGGTGAAGGTACTTTGATAACCACAGAACTAGGAGCTTCTTTTGAGGAGGAATCACTATAAGAGAGTTTCACCCTGTACAAAAGACCCATTATTCCCACACCTTCACCTATCACTTCAACCTGCATGTCTGTGATCTCAACTCCGGGAAATCCTGAACCTTGCAGCACACCAGTAAGCCAACTCGTCGTGACATCTTCAATTGTGCTTGGAAAATCTTTAGTAGTCATGAAAGCCTCCTCGAACTAATCCAATTATCACTGAAAAAATGACACTTATCGAATCGGGTGAGGTTCTCGGTTCAGGTTTGTTTACATAAAAATAGCTAACCAAATAGAACCAGATCCATCCATGTAATAGTTTTCGGCAATGGATGACATTCAAGTTCAACTACGTGAAGCGTGGCAAAGTTTTTGCAAAAAACTTTCCGACGCTGGAGATTCGGTACTTGACCCTTCAACACTTGGCGATGACATTGACAAAGTTGAAGGACTACGTCACCTTCTTAGGTCCCTATATAGAAGCGTGGGGTTATCCGTCGAATCAAGTGATGTCAATTTTCCAGAATTGGCTTGGCTTCACCCTTTCAAGTTCGGTCAAGACAACCCAGACGGCCTGTATCAGACATCAGATATCAATCTTGAAAACACTTACCGACTTTCGGGAAATGTAGGCACCGTCTGCTATGTCGGTATAACTCTGATGAGTATGGATTTCGCCGAAGGCCCCATTGAACAACTTTTGACGGTCAACACAAGCGACGTTCCAGTTGACGATTCCGGAAATCTGGAACTCTATTTTAGTTCGCAAAAATGTCCCAACGAGAACGATGAAAATTCTTGGTTTGCTCTTCCAGAGAAAAAATGTTCACTTTTCATCCGGCAATTTTTCTCAGATTGGGAAAGCGAAAAAGCCGGTAACTTTCATCTCGACTGTTTGGACTCACAAAACCCTACTAGTCGAATGGAATCCCACACCATGCTTAAACATCTAAACAACACTCTTCCTCTAGCTTTG
Organism: uncultured Actinomycetes bacterium; assembly: GCA_913052525.1. Classification (GTDB taxonomy): domain Bacteria; phylum Actinomycetota; class Acidimicrobiia; order Acidimicrobiales; family MedAcidi-G1; genus MedAcidi-G2B. The sequence continues at coordinate 1,091 of CAJXEU010000197.1, read as the reverse complement.
GAAATGGTTGACTTCTGGAAGGATTTTGGACAAAACCACTTGACAGCCGGCCAAATAAATTCTTTCGATCATATAGATCACAATAAAAGTGACCATGTTTCTAAGGGAGGAAGCCCCGAGCAAGCATACGGACAATGTTGGTGGAAAGTAGAACAAGATGAAGCTCTTATATATGAAGTGGAAATACCTGAGTGTGTTTACTGGGGGGTTCAACTCGGCGACATTTGGTACCAGTCACTTGATTGGGTAAACCGTCAGTCCAGTCTCAACGGGCATCAAGCTTCAATTGATGCAGACGGTGTTTTCAGAGCCGTTATATCTCATGAAGATCCTGGGATACTCAACTGGCTTGATACGACTGGAGCTACTCAAGGTTGTATCACTTACAGATGGAATCAAGCAGAATCAACCCCTGTCCCCAATCTCAAACTTGTACCGTTCGAGAAACTCAATGATTTTCTCCCATCTTCAATTGAGGGAGTCGATCCCATTAAAAGAGGTGAGCTTCTCGTAAAAAGAAGACAAGCCGCTCTAAAAAGGTTTATGAGATAAAAAATGGAGTGCCATCAGTAACGATGACACTCCAAATTCTTTTAAAAGTTCGTTTAGTAAATAGCCATCAACTCTGCAACAACAAGAAGAACGACAATTACCACACTGACAGCCCTTAAAGCTCCAAATGGAATCTTTGCCCAGTTGCGACCAATATGACTGTTTGCCATTTCTTCATCCATGTCTTTGGCTCCTGCACCCATGTCAGCTAAAACACCATCCATGGTCATTGCACTCCAAAGAGACCCAAGAACTGTCCATGCTGCGATAGCAAGTTGAACACTTGAATCCTCTAATCCTGCTGGACTCCACGCAAGGATTATTCCAAGGGCAGTATGTGCCAGGGAAAATGGTAGAAGAATTGCACGTGCATCACCTGCACGATTGCCAGTAACTGATACTAATAAATCTGAACGCATTTAATTTCCTTTCTGTTCAAAACGAATGAAAACAGAAAACTCAAAACGGATACAAATCGGCTGAAATTAACTATTTTCAAGTTCTGTAAATTTGAGGCGTTTCAGACGGTTCTTATATGG
>CAJXEU010000196.1 GCA_913052525.1 uncultured Actinomycetes bacterium | reverse complement strand
TGGAGAGGCTTTTAACCAAACAACATGAGAATTTTTCTTGAGGATAGACCGGTTCTCAGCAGTAACTACAATGCCTCCTCCTGTTGACAGAACAATAGATTCTTTAGTTTCTAAGACTTGTTTTAATGCTTCGGTTTCGACCTTCCTAAAACCTTTTTCTCCTTGTTCTTTGAAAATAACCCCTATTGAACGACCCTGACTATTCTGAATCCAACGATCTAAGTCGATATGGCGATGACTGCTTTTTCGCGCTAACGCAGCAGCAACTACTGTTTTTCCCGCGCCCATAAGGCCGACAAGAGCTACATGAGCACGTAGGTCGCTATTCATATATTCAAGGATACTCACTGCTGATTACTCAAGACAGCGGATTATTGCTTGAAGCAATCAAATAGCAAATTTATCTAGAGTTCGTAGACCCCCGCGACATCAAGATTACGGAAACCAACTTCGCCCATAGTCTCTTCATGTTCGCTGGAAGCTTCCTTTGTTTCTTCCAACTCGTTGTTCTGTGTCGCCGACTCGTACGAATCAAACTCAACTATTTGAACTATCGTTTTGGGATTATCGCGGTCTATACATAGAGTCGCGATACGGGCTGTGGTTTTTGAACCAGCGACCTCAATGTATTCTTCTAAAGCTTTTTGAGCTTCTTCTATAGATGATTCAAATTCCATTACTTGAATAAATTTCATTATTATTTTCCTTTTCTGTTAGTCACCTTATTTATATGTTCGTTCGGTGAGTTCCTGTGTAATGGCCCCTTGCATAACTGAAATCGGTGCTTCTTTACCTGTCCAAAGTGTGAAAGCTTCAACAGCTTGAAATAGAAGCATGGAAACTCCGTTATAGGAATTGATTCCTTTTTGTTTCGTTTCTAAAATCCACGGGGTTTCTAGCGGATGATAAATAAGATCAGCGACGATCTGGTTGGGGTGAAGAAGTTCTATCGGGCACGGGAAAAATTCTGAATTATCTTTCATCCCAAGTGAGGTTGCGTTGACAACGAGATCTGTTTCAGGGATATCTTCCGGAGTTCCAACTCTTCCGATTTCTCCCGCTAAATCTGCAGCACTTTCTGCCTTATCTAAAGTGCGATTGATAACTGTTATAGAAGTAACCCCCGATCTCGCTAGCGCTTCTATAACTGCCCTAGCTGCTCCGCCTGCCCCTATTACTGCAGCTTTCTTTCCTCTAGGGTCAAATTGGGCGTCATGGATTAAACCATTTAGAAAGCCATCTCCGTCGGTATTGTGTCCGATTAAACCTTCTTCAGTGGATACAACACAGTTAACGGCATTAAGCGCTTGAGCAGTAGGTGTGCAACTATCAACCAATGATGCCATTATTGTTTTAAATGGCATCGTGACAGAGAGTCCTCCAAGGCCTCCTAATCTCATTTGTTCAAGAACTTCTTCTAACTCTCTTTCTGTAATTTCTAACGCTACGTACTCCCACTTCATTTTTAGAAAGTCAAATGCCGCATTATGCAATATGGGTGAGAGAGAATGGGTGACTGGTGACCCAATTACTGCCGCAAGTGTGGATGATGTGTCGTTTTTTTTGAAAACTTTTTTGAGATGATCACCCACAACCCAAATCCTTTTCTCGACATACTGCTACAGCTTCTGCAAATTCTTCGCTAGTTACTGCAAAAGTGTGAGCACCTACTATCCCGTTCTCATCTGTGCGAACGAAAAACATCCACGGTCCATCTTCCGGGTTAACGGCCGCCTCAAGTGAAGCTCTACCCGGTGCAGAAATTGGTGTGAGTGGAAGCCCAGGTTCTATCCATGTGTTCCAAGGTGAGTCGCTATTTAAGTCGTCGCTAGTAAGAGACTCTCCTGAAGTCTTTCCAGCCGCATAACGGACTGTTGATTCCAAGCCGAGAGACCATCCTTGTTCTAGACGGTTATGTATTACTTGAGAAATTTTGGCTCGTTCATCATTTAATAATGCTTCTTCTTCTATCAACGATGCGACGACCAACGCCTCATAAGGAGTTAATCCCACAGCGGCAGCTTTAGTTTCTAAGTCGATTTCTTCCACAACAGTCAAAAATTGGCTATGCATGCGTGTTACAAGACTCATTTCATCTGTAAGAGTAGCCTCGTCTAGTTGATACGTGTCTGGGAAAAACATTCCTTCATACCATGGTAAGAAAAACTCTGTTGGATAGTGCTCCCATCGAACAACATCGCTAGAGAAAGCTTCATTTAATTGAGCTTCACTGTAAGTAGGCATGCGTTCTTTGATTTTTGTAACCATCTGGCTAATAGTTAGGCCTTCTGGAATGGTGACTCGAACTACTTCTGGCGGTATTGGCCCTTCGTTTAAAATATCTACAACATCTTGGAAAGCTAAATGCTCTTGAAGTAAGTAATCTCCTGCTTGAAATGAATACTCAACTCCTGCAGGGCAGTCAATAAACCAACCAATCGCAGAGTGACACCTCATCCACTGTCGAAACATCGGTGAATTGTCTATAACTCCTGCTGATCCAAGAGCTACTGCCACCTCTCCTGAAGACCAACCAGGTTCAATTACGAATTCAACTTCATCACCTGGTGGCGTATCTGGTGCAACAAGTGAGTTCACCCATTGATCTACTTTTCGGTAAGTAAAGGTCAATCCCACTAAAAGTAAAAATATGACTAAACCCCATCTTGGAATCGGGCCAAGAGGTCGGCGATGGCGAACCCAACGAACATTTGCGTCTATTTCAACTTCTTCTTCAAAGATCGTTCCCTCTTCAGACTCGTCGTATACAGATGGATCCCATACCACTGCCTCTTCGACAGCGACCTCTTCAGGTACTACTGGTACCCCTTCTGTTACGGACGTAAAGTCACTTGATTCATCTTTGTCAGGCTTATTTGCCTTTCTTCCTGGTGCCATATCTGCCGAAGAGCGGAAAGGGCTCTCACCTTGTTCAAGGTGTTTTCCTTCGTCCTCGGTATTCATCGGTCCTCCAAATTCTTGCGATTATCTAACCAGGCTTGAAGTAAAATTGCTGCTGCCAACTGGTCTACGACCTTTCGTCCTTCTTTTGATGTGAGTCCTTGTTCTCTCAAGGCATGTTCTGCGGTAACAGTAGTCAGACGTTCATCGTAGGTTTCAACGGGCACCAATAGGGTGTCACCTAATTTTTTCACTTCTCCAAGTGTTTTCTTTGCCATAGGTCCGATA
>CAJXEU010000195.1 GCA_913052525.1 uncultured Actinomycetes bacterium | reverse complement strand
AAGAAAATAACTAATGCTCGAATGGCTTTACTAGTAACTTCACTTCCCCAGGTAGGACCAACTTGTTCAAAAGTCTCAACTTGTCCTAGTTCGGAATTTAAATAGTCACGAATTTCCGCAGTTTGGCTGGGGTCCGAAATATCTGATCTGATTCTGAGAATTTCTTCATCGACTATTTGAATGCGAGCATCTTCTAAACCAACAGAAGAAACTATATTGCGTGCTTCGGCAACAGTTGTTCCCGCAGCTCTAACTTCGTAAGAGGTTCCGCCCTCGAAATCGATTCCAAGATTCAAACCTCTTACAAAGAAAGAGGAGATACTTGCTGCTACTAGAACTGCAGAGATGAGAACAGCTCGCCGCCACCAGCGAGGGTAATCGATTGGGGCTTCTCCCGCGTATAAAAGACGAAGTGATCGAATCATTTTTCATCTCCAATGAGATGAACTGAACCAATGGCGGGGAGTCCAAACCGTTCTGGTTTAATTGCAAACAACTTTGTTTTAGAAAGTAATTTGATGGCAGGCCCCATGAAAAAATATGTGGCTAGGAGATCAAGGATTGTCGCAAGTCCTAGGTAAAGAGCAAAGCCTCTTACTGCTCCAACAGTCAGCCACCATAAAAGCCCTGCGCCGATAAGTGAAGCTGTATTAGCTTTGACAATTGTTGAATATGCAGGCTTGAAAGCACGATCTACTGCGGAGCGAGCAGTTCGTCCATCGCGAATATCTTCTTTTAAATGCTCAAAATAAACAACATTGGAATCTACCGAGACACCTATAGCAACAATGATTCCGGTAATTCCTGCCAAAGTTAGCGCTAGACCTGATTGAGTTCCTAAATGAGAGATTATTGTCCACAGTAAAGAACCTGAAATTGCGAGGCTTACCAAAGCTACGAGGCCTAAAAAGCGGTAGTAGAAAAGAATGAAAATAGCTACCGCTGCCAATCCAATTAGCCCTGCAATTATCCCTGCCTCTAGAGAATCTTCTCCAATGGTGGCCGACACCAGTTGAGTATTTTCTGCAACTAGTTCAACAGGAAGAGCCCCGTATCGTAAAGCCAAAGCAGCATCTTCAGCTTCCTGTTTTTCATAGGATCCTGAAATCAGAATTGCATCTTTTTCAAATGCGGAAGCGTTGATGACAGGAGCGGTTATTACTTGACTGTCAAGAACTAATGCTACCTGACCTCTACTACTTCCTGCCTGAACAGGACAGAATATGGAGCCGTTGAAGCATTCGGAAGCAATCGCATTAAAGGCATCTATTCCTTGATCTCCATCTTTCATAGTTACAGATATGCCCCATTCAAAATTAACAAAATCTGCATCTGCACCGCTCAACCCATCTCCGGTAAGGATTGAGGGGCCTAATAATAGTCGTCGCCTAAAGATCTCTTCTGGGCCTTGTTCATCTGTGAGAATCACAAAGTTTTCAGCTTTATCTTCTTCTGGTGGAGTTATTCCATCTGGTCCTGTGGCGGGAATCACCTCTCCATTTAAAGCAGGTAGGCAAGAGACTGGAAAGGCTCCTAATTCACCGCTAGCAAGAATAGGGTCCACCTCTTCGATCAATGGAGGCAAAGTGTCACAAACCGGGCGAAATCTAAGTTCGGCAGTGGTCCCTACTAGCTCTAAAGCTCTTCCTTGATCGTCAACCCCTGGCAATGAGACCATGACGCCTTGCTCGGTTCTTGAAATCTCCGGCTCAGCTACACCTAAACCATCAACTCTTGCGCGAATTATTTCAACTGCCTGATCGAGCATTTCGTCGTCAGCCGGCTCAACTGCGGTCAGTCTTACGGAAACTCCACCTTGTAAATCGAGACCGAGAAGAGGTTTATTTCCCCACAATGCTGTAAGTAATACTGAAGTAAGAGTTAATAAAACTATTCCTACAAAGAAGAAGGTCTGGCGACGCTGCATAAATTAATTACTCAATCGGAGAGTCTTCTTCTGGTATCTCTGATTCTACTGCTTCTGCTGGAGGATTAAATCTTTGGTCAATAGCGCCCTTAAAAACTTTAAGTTCTAAATCTCCGGCGACTTCTAACCAAACCACGTCGCCTTCTACTTCACGAACTACCCCAAAGATTCCTGAATTGAGAACGACTTCGTCTCCAGCTTTGACCGACTCGATCAGAGCCCTTTGTAACTTCATCTTTTTTTGTTGAGGTCGAATCATGAGAAAATACATGACTCCGAAAATAATTATTAGGGGGAGAAAACTCATTTTGATTTCTTTCTTTTAACTAATTGAAGACTTTAAAAGCCTACGGCGATAGTTGCTATTTCTACTCTAATTTTAGAAGTCAACCCCATATTTCCAGAGTTTGTTTATGAAATTCTTCGAATTCTCCCTCAGCTATTGATTTTCTTAGTTTGGAAACAAAATCAAACATCCATGCCAAGTTATGCAAAGTAAGTATTCTCGGTGCCGTCGGTTCGCCAGTGACTAGAAGGTGACGTAAGTAACTTCGGCTCCAACTTGATGCAGGGCTGTTCTCAAAAGTGGGGTCTAACGGTTGATCATCGCCAATGAAGCGAGCGTTACTAAGGTTGATGCGTCCTGCAGAAGTCAATACGGTTCCGTGTCGTGCTAGTCGAGTAGGTAGGACACAGTCAAACATGTCCACTCCTCGTGCAACTACTTCAACTATTCCGACTGGGTCTCCTAATCCCATGAAATAACGTGGCTGGTCTTCTGGTAAAAGATCTGTGACTACATCTACTGGCTCCAGCATTTCAGACCTTCCCTCCCCTACGCTCAAACCTCCTATGGCGTAGCCGTCAAATCCAACTTCTAAGGTTTTTTCAGTACTTTCAATTCGCAACGAGGTATCAGTGCCGCCTTGAACAATCCCAAACTGGCTTTGCATTTCATTTGCTGTTGGATGGGTTAGGAAAGCTGCCCGAGCGCGCTCTGCCCATAAAGCTGTTCTATCTACTGCATCTTTGAGGACGTTTCTTTCTGCAGGGAGAGCAGAGCAAACATCTAGAACCATTTGTATGTCCGCTCCTAAATCTGCCTGTATGGAACTTGCAGACTCTGGTGTCAGGTGATGCGACGAGCCATCATAGATTGAGCGAAAAGTTGCTCCTTCATCTTCAACTTTGGGTTTCAGAGAAAAAATTTGATACCCACCTGAATCTGTAAGAGTTAGTCCGTCCCAGTTTGCAAATTTTCCAAGCCCTCCATGTTTTTTAATGAGGTCTGCTCCTG
>CAJXEU010000194.1 GCA_913052525.1 uncultured Actinomycetes bacterium | reverse complement strand
AACTAGAAGATCAGCCGCCCCATGTGGAACTTCGTTAATAGAGGAAAGAACAGGTTGATCTAAAAGCATGCCTGACTCACGCCCCACCGCAAAAACATTACCGTTATAGCCACATGACAGAATGTTGTGAAGAACTACAAACCCAAATTTTCCTGGATGGCTAGACACCCCAGCGATGATTATGCCTTTGGGCTCAAACAAAGGAAGAAGGTCTCTAGTCATCACTAACCTTCAACAGTCTCTACTAAAGCGTCTACTGCTATTGGCACGCCATTAGCCACTATTAATGGATTTAGATCTACAGAAAGAACCTCTTGATTATTTCCTAAATCGCCAAGGGCGCACAAAACATTGATTAGAGCTTCTCGGTCGACAGCCGGTTCCCCTCTAAAGGAATCTAATAAAGACTGCATTGAAAGATCATCAATTAAGTCGCTAGCTTCAGATCTGCTTAGCGGAGCAAGACGGAATGCTACATCCGCCACAGCTTCAGCCAAGATTCCTCCTATCCCAAGCATGACACAAGGACCAAACTGTTCATCTCGAACAAGACCAACAATCAGTTCTCTATTTCCTCGAATCTGTTCTGAGACCAAGAGAGTTACTTCTCCGTCATCAGCTGTTACAGAAGAGAGCAACTCATCTGCTGCTTCTTCTACAGCTTCTTCGGTATTGAGATTAAGTCTTACAAGCCCACGTTCTGTTTTGTGGGCAATTTCATCTCCACATAGTTTGACTACTACAGGAAACCCTAAATTTTTGGCAAGAGAAACTGCTTCTTGTGTGGAATCAGCAGTTTCCCAATTTGAAACAGGTATTCCAGCTTCTGATACAAGAAGTCGAGATCGGGATTCGGAAAGAGTTGGCATAGTTCAATATAAATCAAAAGGAATTAGTGATCTAAGTCTATTTATGCAAAACTCGTTTATGGCTTGGATTGAAACAGTTCCTGACGATGAGTGGAAAGACGGACCGTTATCCGAACTACTTCCACAAGTAGTAGATCCTCAGTATGAGCGAATAGATCATATTATGGCAGTTCATTCTTTGAACCCTGAAGGACTAAAAGCTCATTTAGGAATCTATCGTTCAGCGATGTCAGGGACTGCGACTCTTCCCAAATTAGAGCGAGAAATGATCGCTCTAATTGTGAGTCTTGAGAATCACTGCCATTATTGAGTTGATCACCATCGGCGCGGTCTGCGCCAACTGTTAAAAGATGGTTTGAGCGAACTAGTTCACGAAGAAGAGCTTCTCGCTTCACTAGAGAGTGATTGGCGAAATGCTGACGTTTCCGATAAACAGCGGGCAATGCTTAACTATTCTTTCAAACTGACAGCAACTCCGTGGGATATGGAACAATCTGACGTGGAAAATTTACGTCAAGTTGGGTTCAGTGATCGAGACATTCTTGATATTGCAGAAGTAGTTGCCTATTACGCCTATGCGAACCGCGTCGCAGATGGTTTAGGGGTATCTGTTGAATCTTGGATTCCAGATGAAACTATTTAATTTACGCAATTGATATTCCCTTCAGAATCAATATGAGCGACGTTACCGCTGTGAAAATTCTGAAGATTCTCTTTTGATGTAATAAGGACCGGCATAGATAAACCGTAAAGTTCTTCAGCGACAATTGATCCAAGAAGAATATGGGTGTCCATTTCTGAAAGAACAATTGCGACAGGGCCGGCTTTATTGCGAATTAGCTCTAAAACCACAGAACTAGACGAGCTTGACCCACGGCCATGTTCCATGGCTAACACAGTCCCAGTTACTGAAGCCCCGACTTGCGGATGATGCACATCTGTAATTTGACCTGTTTCGGGATCTAATCCTCCCCAGAAACTCAAAGGCTCGTCCAGGCGCAGCACTGGCCCAGAGATTTCCTTGTTACTGCTCATTAGTCCAAATACTTTCGTCGAGAACGACTCTTCCCGCAATAGCGGATGCAACACAGTCAGCGGTGCTTGCGAAAATCACGTCAATTCCGAGATTGCTTGGGGCGTAGTAAGCCCATTTTCCAGAGTCAGTCATAGCCGGCTTGTCTGTATTGGAGAGAATAGGGGTGAAGTAGGTGCAGGTATCGCCGACTAAAGAAACTCCAAAAGAGCGAAGTTCATCTGCCCATCCTCTTAACTCAAGTTCTAGAAGTATGTCGCGTCCTGCTGATACGTAAAAGTCAATTTCTGGATGCTTATGTTTTCCGAGAATGTGTGATCGCAGGATAGCAAATTCATCGATTGAATAATGAGGGGTTCCTAGAGCGACAGTAGCCAGAGCTGTTCCCGTTGAGGAAGTTAACTTTGATCTCATCATCTGGAGATCCTCTACAGAAACTCTTATTGAATCTTGAGGGTCCTTGCTGCCAAGAGCCGCTTCAAGAGTCGGCGCTTCGGGAGTGCTCCCAGCGACATGAAACATGCCAACAGAACCCGTAGAAGCAGCAGCAGCACCAAGAGCTCTTAGTCGGTATTCAGATTGTTTATGGTTCAAACCATCAACAACTGGGACCTGAGTTCCTGTCGTAGAGCCTATGAAAGCACCTAGAAGTGGAAAAATTTCATCATGGTCAAACAAAGAGGGGGAGAGGTGTCCTACTTCGTACACGAGGCTTGCATGCCTATTCTCATCTAGGTGCAGTCCCGCATCTGGAGTTCTTCCAGTAATTGCTGCACAAATATCAATCAAATCTCCGTACCTGTCGGTGCGGGCTCCAAGCACAGAATTGGCGAACACTATTGCATTTGATTCAGCCCAAACGATTTGGTCTCCAAAATTAGGTCTTTCTTCAAGTAGATAAGGAGCGCATGTCCAAGTTGGTTTACATCCCATTGACTCATAAAGGTCTGCGAGTTGTCGCCCCCGTAGGGCTTCTTCAGGATCTCCGCGGTAAAGATCAGGGTGAAGAAGGTCCATAGATGAAACGTTTAAAGTGGTGGGAACCTTGACTTGAGCGCCGAGTTGCACGAGCCGGTCTGCAAAATCAATTGTTGATAGACCGTGATATAAACAGGAGTCAATATGGGCGCTACTGATATCAATAAGACGTTTAGCGTTCACTGTTTCACCAAGACGAACGATGATACGCATAGCCATTTCAACAGCAGCACCATTACGTCCATCAAGCATTTCAAGATCGTCAGAACTTAGATCTAAAGTCATAACTGAATCACAACCCGTTGCTACGCATCTTTACTATTTAAATCGGATTGACTTATTAAAGTTTGATATCCGGGCTTGATGATGTTGTTAATTATCTCTAAACGTTCATAA
>CAJXEU010000193.1 GCA_913052525.1 uncultured Actinomycetes bacterium | reverse complement strand
GTGTCATTGTATGAAAGCCACGGTTTTCAAGTAACAGGTGAAGCAGTTATAAAAGATGGACCAACAGTCCCTCTGATGTGGAGAGATCCTTTATTTAAGTAAAGAAAGAACTTGGTGACGAATTTTTTACAGGAAGAACAGTGAAACTCATATCTCAATTGACTAAAAATTTGATTACAAAGCTAGAAGAGAACTCCGAGTTACTTGATACTCCACTCGGTCTAATTCAAGTCGCTAGAGAAGGCACAGGCCCTAAGGTACTTGTCATCCACGGATCACCTGGAGGGTTTGATCAAGGATTAGCATGGGCTCAGCATCTCCAAGATGGCGGCTGTGAGTTGATCGCTCCCTCACGTCCGGGGTACCTCCGAACACCTCTTGAGTCTGGAAAAACTCCTGCGCAGCAGGCTGATTTGTATGCCGCAATGCTTGATGTTCTTGAGATTGACAAAGTAACAGTTTTAGGTATCTCTTCAGGAGGCCCATCAGCAGTTGAGTTTGCTGCCCGACATCCGAACAAAACCAAAGCATTGCTTCTAGATGCAGCAGTACTTCAACCAATCAGTCCGGCGGGCAATTGGTTTGATCGCGTTATATCTGAGTCCACAATTGGGACATGGCTTTCCTGCCTGATCGCGGAAAAATGGCCAAAACTATCCGCAGCTTTAGTAGTGGATATTCTCTCGAGTGGACTTAGTAAGGATGAGAAACGTCAAGCAACGAACTGGATCACAAGTGATCCTGATCGACTCACCAGTGTTGCAGGACTTCCCTGTTCTCTTGCTCCAAGAAAATTTCGGAAGATCGGCCACAGAAATGATGAAGCAAATGAAATAGGCCTCGACCCGCTTCCTTTTGTTGAGATAACTGCACCAACACTTATAACCCAAGGCACCAACGATGCTTTTCCTCTTATGGAACACGCTCATGAAGCGGTTGAAAAGATTTCCAATGCTGAACTACTGCTAGTTAATGAAGGGCACCATGGGTTGCCTTGGTGCGAAAATTTTAACAAAGTTAGTGAACGTCAACTGAATCTTGTACACACTGATCCTAACTAAGAGGTGCTCTCCTAAATTTCTAAGGAAGAAAGATAACAGGATCGTGAGGTTCGCTACCCACGCGTGTTTCAAAGTGTAAATGAGGTCCTGTTGACCAGCCGGTACTTCCGCATTTTCCGATTAACTCGCCCGTGTTGACAGAGTGCCCATTGGAGACCAGAGTTTGATTCAAGTGAGCATAAACAGTGACGATCCCACCGTCATGTTCGATCATGACCACGTTCCCGTAACCGTTCCTCCAACCTGAAGATATCACTTCTCCGTATTTTGCCGCCCAGACTGGTTGGTCAGTTACACAACCAATGTCAACACCGTTATGCATTCGTTCCGTGCCAAAGATTGGATGCACATGCACGCCAAAGCCCCGTGATCCGATAGAACCTTCAATCGGCATTATGAAGCCTTGTGCAGATTCTTCAGTGAGTTGAGGGGCGGAATTTCGTAATTCTTCTGCTATCAGATTGTCTATCAGGATTGCTAATAGGTATTGTTCTCGCTCAAACTCTCGGATTTCTTCTTCATGAACGCCAATACGTTCTTGCAGTTCATCTTGTAGAGCTTCTTTTGCAACAATTCTTTGGTCGAGAATTACCAAAGAGATTTCTAGCTCTCTTTGTTGGCGCTCAGCATCAATAATGGCGTCTTCAGCAGAACGGGCTATTTCTTCTCGATCTGCCTCGAGTGCTGTGAAGTGACTGACTAAGTCTCCGCGATCTCCTGTTACGGCATCAAGTATTGCAGCTTTTCTAGCCCCCGCCGTTAAATCTTCTGCTTCTAAAAGAGTTCCAGGTCGAATACTTTGTACGTATGCGTCCACAGCAAGTTTTTGTAATTGATCTCGGAGAGCAACTATTTCTTTATCTACAGCGGCTGCTTCAATCCAACGAAGAGTTGTTTCAGCTTCCGCAGCTTCAATTGCTTGACGAGCGGTTGCAATTTTGGCTTCCTGTAAATCTATATAGTCATCAAGTGCAGTTAAAGCATCTGCTACCTCGCCGTGTTCGGCTTCAATAAGATCTAAAGCTTCAGCTGCAGCTGCTCCTGCATTAGCGGCGGCTTCGCGCTCATCTCGGGCATCACGTATGTCGTCGTTGTCGGCAAAAGCTACCGAGGGAACTACCAGTACAAGCAAAGTTAAGCCGGCTAAAAGAAACTTTCTGTAACGTTTGAAACGGTTTTGAGTTTTCACTCGAGGAACGTTTAAATTGGGCATCTCCGCAATGCTATCTGTTTATGTGAATGAGTTCAGTGCACTATTGGGTTTACTGATAGAGGCAGTGGAAAAAAATCACGCCTATGCTTAAGTGTGAGTAAAAATACCGTTTCTGAAATATTTGATCCCGCTCTTTGGGAAGAAGTCGAAGAATTTGACTTTCACGACATTACATACCATCGTTCTAAGTCTCAAAAGACTGTTCGTGTTGCTTTCAATCGCCCGGAAGTTCGAAATGCATTTCGACCTAAAACAGTTGACGAGCTTCATAAGGCTTTAGATCATGCTCGAATGTCTCCTAATATCGGAACAATTCTTTTAACTGGTAATGGGCCATCTCCAAAAGACGGCGGATGGGCTTTCTGCTCTGGAGGGGATCAACGTATTCGCGGAAAAGATGGCTATCGGTATGCTGACGGTGAAACATCAGACACCATTGAAGAATCTCGGACTGGTCGCCTCCATATTCTTGAAGTTCAGCGATTAATTCGTTTTATGCCGAAAGTCGTCATTGCTGTAGTGCCTGGTTGGGCAGTGGGTGGAGGACATAGCCTTCACGTTGTTTGTGATCTGACATTAGCAAGTAAAGAGCATGCAATTTTCAAACAAACTGACGCTGATGTGGCTAGTTTCGATGGAGGATTTGGTTCGGCTTACCTCGCTCGACAAGTTGGGCAAAAAAGGGCAAGAGAAATTTTCTTTCTTGGAAGTAATTATTCTGCAGAAGAAGCATTTGAAATGGGAATGGTTAATGCTGCTGTCCCCCACGATGAGTTGGAAGCGACAGCTCTGAAGTGGGCAGAAAAAATTAACAAAAAAAGTCCTACCGCTCAGAGGATGCTCAAATTTGCTTTCAATCTAATCGACGATGGTCTTGTCGGGCAGCAACTTTTTGCAGGCGAGGCAACGCGGCTTGCTTATGGAACTGACGAAGCATCTGAGGGTAGAGACGCATTTCTTGAAAAAAGAGACCAAAATTATTCAGAGTTTCCTTACCATTTCTAGTTCTTGG
>CAJXEU010000192.1 GCA_913052525.1 uncultured Actinomycetes bacterium | reverse complement strand
TATATGCAAGAAATGATTCCAGTTCTCAAGGAACTTTGGACTGGAGATTATGAACATGACGGAGAATTTTGGTCGTTTCCAACATCGACTTCTGTGCCAAAACCGGTACAGCAACCTCATCCACCTATCTGGGTTGCTGCGCGTTCTCCAATTACTTTCGATTATGCGATAAAAAATGGTTGCAATGTTCTATCTTGGCCTATCACCCGTTCATTCGCGGAAGCTGAACTTTATAAATCCCAATTTGAAGATGCGATGAATGCTTATCCGCAAGCAGGTCGCCCAATTTTTGCCATGATGCGCCATACCGCTATCTATGAATCTCCTGACGATTGGATGATCCCGGTAAAAGCAGCCCAACAACAACTCAGCCAGTTTGAAAATCTTTTTAAAAATTTAGGTGATGTCGCGAATGGGTTCCCAAGAACGATTCCTTTAGATGAGGTTGATAATCGCAACGAATACGAACCATCTGTGTTGAAAGAAAATTTAATGTTCGGCACTCCAGATGAGGTAATAACCAAACTTCAAAAATACGAGGACCTCGGAGTAGATGAGTTTATTTACTATGCAAGTCTTGGGCTTGGTCATGAAGAGCAGAAAAGGTCAATGGAACTTTTCTGCAAAGAAGTTATCCCTGCTTTTACTTAATTGAATCTGAAAAGTGGTTCTTCCATGAACTATGTTGACCAAAGATGCTAAAAGACCAGATTCCTGTTATTGACCTCAATAGCGCGGATAGTGACAAACTTCTTGATGAAACTTGGCGCGAGATTGGATTCGCTTGCATTATTGGTCATCAAATAGACCCGAATCTTTTTGTGTCAATGAGGTCTTTGCTTAAAAGGCTCTTTGCTTTATCTGACGAAATTAAAGCTCAGTATCTGATCTCTCCTGATAACTATCGGGGTTTTATTCCTTTAGGATTTTTTACTCCAAATCGAAAAGAAATAACTGGAACTGGAGCTGATGCTTATGAAGCTTTCAAGCTTCATTGGGAATGCCCACCAGAACATCCAGTTCGTAACGAATGCTCTTTGTATGGATCAAATCGATGGGTGAAAGACTTAGATGATATGGGTGACATTATTTCTGCATATTGGGATGCCTGTGATGTACTAGCTGGTGATCTTCTTGCTTCTGTCGCTAAATCTCTCAAAATTGATTTTGAATTTCTGAATTCCACTTTTCAAGCGCCGTTAACAAATATGACTCTGCTTCGGTATCCATCCACTCCTCAAGAATTTGAGTTCGGGATACATCCTCATAAAGACACAAATATTTTTACTCTTTTACATCCTGACCAAAATGGCGGTTTAGAAATAAAAAGCCCAGATGGTTCCTGGGTTGAAATTAATTGCCCAGAAGACGCACTCGTTATTAATACAGGAGAAATGCTTGAGTTATGGTCGGGAGGTTATTACACCGCAACAGCACACCGTGTAATTAATAGGGGGTCCGATCGTTACACATTTCCCTATTTCATGGTTCCTAACCACAAAGTAGTCATTGAACCGTTAGTACCCACAATAAATGGGTTTAAAAATTCCGTTATGCCGGTGGGTGAACTAACAGCAGAAGTTTGGAGAACCAACTGGCCAGAAGAGAAACCAAACGATCATGAGTTTGATTTAGGGTCACTTTCTTAATCTTCTCCTAACAAAGATGCTCTAAAGTAACTACTGAACTTCAGTAGTGGCTGGCTAAGAAACAGAAGGAGTTAATTGCGCTATGAAAAAATTCCTCTCCCTAAGCGTGCTAATGGTTCTGATTTCTTGTGGGTCCAGCACAACATCACAAGTTCCGGCATCTAACCCATCCGCCACAACACTTACAGAAGAAGTTTCTTCCACAACTACTTTAGAATTAGAACAACCGACACCTGAAGAGCAAACAAATATTGGGGCCACCGTCTTTGGGCAAAATCAGATACTTACTGTTGAACTTGAATTCAGCCAAAACAACTTCTTTGAAGATCTACTTAAGAACCATGAATTTGAAGAATACATAACTGCGGATCTAACCATAACTGACGCCTCTGGTGTCCATGTTTATGAAAACGTCGGTGTACGGCTAAAGGGTAATTCCAGTATGGATCATCCAGGAGAGAAAAAACCTTTAAAAATCGACTTCAACCGATTTATATCGGGACAAAATCATGATGGACTACAGAAACTCAACTTTAGTAATGCGTTTAAGGATCCTTCATTTCTTCGAGAAAAAATATTTTTTGATATAAGTCGTGCCGCCGAAGTTCATGCTCCGAGAACAAATTTCGCCAATGTATATTTCAACGGTGAACTTTGGGGCTTTTACACCGTTGTAGAACAAATTGACGACCAATTTCTGAACCACAACATCAGTGATGACACCGGAAACTTATTTAAAGCAGGTTCAGAAGGGGCCGCTGATTTGCAGTACTGGGGAACAGATCAAAAAGATTATGAAAGATCATATGAAATTAAAAACAACGAGGATGCTAACGACTGGAGTGATTTAATCACGTTCATTGATTTCATTAATAACTCCTCATCTGAAGAATTTGAAAATGATCTTGACCAATATCTTGCCACCCAAGATTTTCTCCGGTCGGCAGCTCTTGACAACATCTTCGTCAATCTGGATAGTTACACCTTGTCTGGACGGAATTACTACCTGTATCACAACATGGAAACAGGTTTATGGGAGTGGATAAAATGGGATGGGAATGAGGCATTTGGCGTATTTGCCTATGGGATAAACCAACCTCTTAGTGAGTTACCAGCAACCTTTGCAGATTCTCGAAAAGTGCTTCTTCAAAGAATTTTTGAAAGCGAAGCACTTACCAACCGATACCTCGAAGAAACTTGTTTCTTGATAGAAAATTTTTTTAACCCCACCTATATGAACGAGAAAATAGATGTACTCTCCGAACTTATCGACAACTCAGTTCTTGAAGACCCAAATAAAATGTACACATATGAAGAATTTATAACCAGTCTTGAAAATGACGTTGCCGCCGAAGATCCATTCATAGAAAATTATGAACCTTCAGGAGAAATAGGTAGTGGATTACGACCTAATGGTAGAGGACCTAATGGTGGTTTTACTTTAGGTTTGAAATCCTTCGTAGAGGAACGACACACCTATCTTACTTCCGCGTTGAAGTGTGAATAATGATTGAAGTATTCCTGAAAAAGGAGTTGTTGCGTTCTAAGATCTGCAGTTAATAGTCGCTCTAGAGATTGTTGAATCTATGGCTCCAACACTTAGTCGTTTTCAAGGGTCAATTGCTGTTTTAATTTGTGGCCTCTCTTTTAGCTT
>CAJXEU010000191.1 GCA_913052525.1 uncultured Actinomycetes bacterium | reverse complement strand
TTAAATTTCAGAAGAAGGACAAAAATTATTTAGAGTGCATTCCTCACAACGAGGTTTGCGGCTTGGGCAAACTCTTCGCCCATGCAAAATCAATCTCAGACTAAAAGAACCTCTCTCATCTGCTGGAATCATCGGATTCAGAATCATTTCAATTTTTACTGGATCTGTCTCTTCAGTAAGTTCTAGCCTGCGAGAAAGACGACCAACATGCGTATCTACTGGAAGCCCAGGAAGGCCTAAATCAACACTACGTACTACGTTTGCAGTCTTTCTTCCGACACCTGAAAGCGAAGTCAGATCCTCCATAGCACCTGGGACTTCACTGTCATAGACCTCAACTAACCTCTGCGCCATTCCAAGTAAATTCTTAGCTTTAGAAGCATAAAAACCAGTTGAACGAACAATCTCTTCCAATTCATTAAGTTTGGCTTCTGCGAGAGCTATCGGAGTTGGATAACGCTTAAATAGAGACGGCGTCACCATATTGACCCTCTTGTCTGTGCATTGCGCAGAGAGAATCGTTGCCGCTAACAGTTCAAATGGATTCTTATGATCAAGTTCACAAAGAGCTTCGGGATACTCCTCTGCTAAACGCAAATGGGTTTCTCGTGCTCGACCTTTTGGTGTTCTCGGACCACTCATGCTTAAGACAGTAGCCTGATTCGGGCCTAGTTCGGCGATAGCCTTTGCAGCATGACTTCAGAAGACTTCTCGCAACCCGAGACATTAATCGTTTCGGATGGGACCGATTCTGCGACTCTTTCTGCCATACGTGATGGTTGGAAAATAGAATTAGATGTGCCAGATGAAAAGGACGAAAACAAAAAAAGACTTCTTGAAGCAGCAGCACAAGCTATTGCCATTGATGAGGGCGGACGGCTCGAGTATTGGATAGAGGGAGTTGAGATTAGCGACGATCTCGTTCCTATAGCCGCCGGTTACACCCCCTATCGGGATCTCTGGCGCCTGTCCCGTCCACTACCCACAGATCAGAGTCAACTCGTTACCCGTTCTTTTACTTCTACTGATTTACCCGAAATTGTTTCTATAAATAATCGGGCTTTTTCTTGGCATCCCGAACGAAGCGACCTAACAATCGACGACTTTGAAAAAACTATGGAAGAGCCATGGTTTAATTCAAATGGTCTACGTATATGGGAACTGAATGGAACTATCCAAGGTTTTTGTTGGACAAAGATTCATCACGATCTTTCACCTATTCAAGGAGAAATCTACGTAGTGGCAGTTGATCCAGATCTTCAAGGCGGAGGTACAGGAACACAGCTTGTGTTAGCAGGGTTGAACTGGCTTCATGTCAACGACATTAACCAAGCAATGCTTTATGTCGAGTCAAATAATGCCGCCGCTAACCATGTTTACAATGCACTTGGTTTTGAACACGAAGTAACCAATCGCGCCTATGAGAGATTTATAAGATAAGTACATTCATTTCCATTTTTTTGAGTGATCCTCCGACTTATCTGAGAAACTAAGACATGCAAAAACGACGTTGGATTAACAGATATCAGCCACAAACTTTGATGACCGGAACCATGCTTCTCTACATTGAAGGCGTCTTTAACATGGTCAGAGGCAACCAGCTACTTCTCGTTATGGGAATTCTCATGTTTCCAGCCGCTTATCTAATAGCTAACGAGAAGAAAATTGGTTGGATCTTAGGAGTTTTCTCTTCGTTGGCAGCTATAGCTATCAGAATAATGTTTATAGAACTAGGCCTGAATCTCTTGTTCACCTTGATCTTTCCAATAGTGTTAGCAACTCTACTTCTCCATCCAACAAGTCGTGAATATCAGAAAATTTGGTTCAAATAATGACCTCACGAGAGAACCTTCCTTCAGCAGAAGAGAAGGAGGCGGCCGTCACAGCAATGTTTGACCGAATTGCTCCGCGTTATGATCTCGTGAATCGGTTAATGACATTTCGACTAGATGTAAAATGGAGAAGGAAATCAATTCAGTCTCTATCTGTAGCAAACCATTCAATCATTCTTGATATTGCTTGTGGAACAGGAGATTTCTGCCGGGACTTAGAGAAAGAAAGCTTTAAGCCATTCGGGATTGACTTGTCTCAAGGAATGCTTTCTTCCGCAAAGACTTCCTCTCCACTCATCAACGCTGATGCTTTAATTCTTCCAATAAGGGACGCATCAGTTGAAGGAATTACTTGTGGGTTTGCTTTGAGAAACTTCACTTCATTACCCCCCTTTTTTAGCGAACTAAAACGCGTCTTGCGGCCGGGAGGATGTGTCGCCCTTCTGGAGGTGGACGAGCCTACAAATAGGGTTATACGCTTCGGCCACAATTTTTACTTCGGTAAAATTGTTCCACTTCTTGGTTCTATTCTTTCCGACGGCAAGGCGTACAGATACCTTCCAGAATCAGTTGCCTATCTTCCTAAATTTCACGAATTGGAAGAAATGCTTTCAACTGCAGGGTTTCATAAAGTGACGAAACAAAAATTATCGGGAGGAGTTGCGCAAATCCTGACCGCAACTAAACCAACAATTTAAATTAAAAGCCCAAGTGTTAAAAAAACCCCAGCAACCATCTGTATCTGACTAGTGCGTGAAAGCAATGGTATTAATTCTTTCCCTGAAGCCCCGTCCAGTACAGATCTAACTGCCGGAAAAGCGACAAGTCCAGCTATAAGTATAAGAAAAGCCCAGGGTTTAGAAAATGCCGCTAATGAACCCACTATTAGCGAAGCATCAATAAAGAAGATGTACAGAATTCGAGCACCTCGGTCACCTAATAGGACTGCCAGAGTTTTCTTACCTGATTTTTCATCTCCTTCTCGATCCCTCAAGTTATTTATTTCCAGTAATGAGCACGACATGAGACCTACTGATATAGCTACTAGTAGAGAAAGTCCGGTAATTTCTTCCGATTGCAAGTAGGAACTGCCCAGAGTTGCCCCTAAACCAAAGAAAATAAATACAGAAAGTTCTCCTAGCCCACGATATCCATAGGGATGAGAGCCGCCGGTGTAAAACCATCCGGCTGCTACTGCTGCTATCCCAAAGAGTAGAAGCCATGGGTTCACCACCACAGAAAGAATTCCACCGAACACAGCAGCCAAACCAAAGAAAATAAATGCGGCGCTTTTAACCTGTTGGGGTGTAGCTAATCCACTACCCACTAAACGTGGTGGTCCTAAACGCTCTAGGCCATCAACTCCGCGTGTTCCATCTGAATAATCATTGGCGAAGTTCGTAGCTATTTGAAGAAATACAGCGACGATAAGTGCAAAAATTGCACGCCACCAGATGATAGTTACGTCGGAAGCAGCCGTTCCAACTACAACAGGTAT
>CAJXEU010000190.1 GCA_913052525.1 uncultured Actinomycetes bacterium | reverse complement strand
CCTGAGGTTTCTTTAGTAGCAATTCTTGATGCAGATAAAGAAGGATTTCTGCGTAGCGAAACGTCTTTGATACAAACCATTGGACGTGCTGCACGAAATGTAGAAGGCCAAGTCGTTATGTATGCAGATCAAGTTACTGGTTCTATGCAGCGAGCAATTTCAGAAACTATGCGGCGAAGAAAATTACAGCAGGCCTATAACGAAGAGCATGGAATAAATCCTCAAACAGTGAGAAAAGCTGTGACGGATATTTTAGAAGTGCTTCGGCCGTCAGCAGAGAGTCCTATGCCCAAAGGAAGAAAACGTCGTAACACAAATCTTGTAGAAGAATTGAGTGAAATGCCACACGAAGACTTGCAACGTTTGGTGCACACCCTAGAAGCAGAGATGGGAGAGGCAGCTGCCGATCTGCGATTTGAATATGCGGCCCGTTTACGAGACGAGATTCGAGAGCTCAAGAAAGAGCTTCGGGAATTAAGTGAGCACCGCTAAGACGAATACGCTGTGTCAGAGTTAGTATCCTTAAGATGTCTGAACGCTTAATTGTTAGAGGCGCCCGAGAACACAATCTTCAAGATGTAGATCTGGACGTGCCCCGGGAAAAGCTAGTTGTTTTTACTGGTATTTCTGGTTCAGGAAAATCATCGTTAGCTTTTGACACTATTTACGCTGAAGGGCAAAGGCGTTATGTGGAGTCATTGTCATCGTATGCTCGACAGTTTCTTGGTCAAATGGACAAGCCAGATGTTGATTTCATCGAAGGTCTTTCTCCGGCGATTTCAATTGATCAAAAAAGTGCATCTCGTAACCCTCGGTCGACTGTGGGGACAATAACGGAGGTTTATGACTACCTTCGTTTGCTGTTTGCCCGAATTGGTGTTCCGTTTGACCCGGAAACTGGTGAACAATTAGTAAGGCAAACTCCACAGCAAATAGTTGACCGAATTCTATCCATGGAGCCTGGCACAAGATTTCAAGTTCTTGCCCCGGTGGTACGAGGCCGTAAAGGAACGTATGACACTCTTCTATCCGAACTAGCGCAGCAGGGCTTTAGCCGCGCCATAGTTGATGGGGATGAGTACACCCTTGGAGAAGAAATAGATCTTGCCCGTTATGAGATGCACACTATTGAAGTAGTGGTAGACCGTCTCAAAATAAGAGAAGGGATTGAGCAACGTTTAACAGAATCTATGGAAACAGCTTTATCTTTATCAGAAGGTGTGGCGGAGATAGAAATAGTTCCTTCCGGTGAACAAGAAGATGAAACGGAAGATTTTACGAAAAGAATTGTTTTTAGTCAGCATCTGTCACGGCCGAGTGATGGAAAATCCTTTGAAGAGTTAGCTCCAAGAAATTTCTCGTTCAACAGCCCATACGGGGCCTGTGATTATTGTGACGGTTTAGGATCTGTATTTGAAGTTGACAAGGACCTCGTAGTTCCAAATCCTGACCTTAGTCTCGCTGAAGGAACAATTGCTCCGTGGTCAAGTGGTCGTAATCGCTATTTTTCGAGATTGATAGAAGCGGTGGCAGAAAACCAAGGAATCGATTTTGATAAACCATGGAAAAAATTACCTGTTAAAACACAGAAACTTTTATTAGACGGTGGGATAAAAGACAGAGTAGAAGTCCGTTATAAGAATCGATTTGGACGAAACCGTGTTTACTCAGCTCATTTTGAAGGAGTGATGCCGTATCTTCGTCGTCGTCATCGTGACGCCGAAACTGACAGGCAAAGAGACCAAATTGAAGGTTACATGCGTCAAGTTCCCTGCCCAGAGTGTAGCGGGGCACGCTTGAACCCCGTATCACTTGCTGTTCAGGTAAGTGGAAAAAATATTCATGATATTTGTTCTTTGCCGATCGGAGAAGCAAGCAAGATTCTAAAAGGTCTCAAACTTTCAGATCGAGATCTAATAGTTGCAGAGCCAATACTGAAAGAAGTCAACAGCCGACTGGGATTCCTAATGGATGTGGGTCTTGACTACCTCTCGCTATCAAGATCAGCAGCTACTCTCGCCGGTGGTGAAGCGCAACGTATTCGTCTCGCTTCTCAAATAGGAAGTGGACTCGTCGGAGTTCTTTATGTCCTAGATGAACCATCAATTGGTTTACATCAACGAGACAACCAGCGGCTGATAGAAACACTTCTGCGCTTACGAGATCTTGGAAACACGGTGGTTGTAGTAGAGCACGATGAAGAAACTATACGTGCAGCCGATCATGTTGTTGATATAGGACCGGGAGCAGGGGAACATGGAGGAGCTGTTGTTTATGAAGGGAAAGTTGAAGGGCTTCTCAAGTCAAGAAAGTCACTAACTGGTCAGTATCTTTCAGGAAAAAAAGAAATTGTAGTTCCCGACACACGTCGCGGGCCAAACGGTTCAGTAATAACTGTTCGCGGAGCTCGTGAAAACAACCTCAAAGAAATAGAAGTTGATTTCCCACTTGGTTGTTTTATCGCCGTAACTGGAGTATCTGGTTCCGGTAAATCCACTTTGGTTAATGAGATTCTTCACAAGTCTTTAATGCAAAAAGTCTATAAATCAAAAGTGCCTCCCGGCCTTCACACAGCATTAGAGGGAGTTGAAGAAATAGACAAGGTCATAAATATTGATCAAGCTCCAATTGGACGCACTCCAAGATCGAATGCGGCAACTTACACCAGTGTTTTTGATCATATTCGCAAACTTTTCGCGCAAACAGAAGAATCAAGAATTCGCGGTTACCAACCTGGGCGTTTCAGTTTTAATGTTAAAGGTGGAAGATGTGAGGCATGTTCTGGCGATGGGACATTGAAAATTGAAATGCATTTCTTGCCAGATGTTTACGTTCCGTGTGAAATTTGTAGAGGTAAACGCTACAACCGCGACACTTTAGACATTGAATTTAAAGGGTTAACAATTGCAGATGTGTTGGACCTTTCTTGCGAAGAGGCCTTAACTTTCTTCAGTAAGCAGCCAACGATCGTCCGACATATGCAGACTCTGGTGGATGTAGGTCTCGGATATATCCGCTTAGGGCAACCAGCACCAACTCTTTCAGGGGGAGAAGCGCAAAGAGTCAAATTAGCGAGTGAGTTAGCAAAGAGATCAACAGGGCACACAGTTTATATTTTGGATGAACCAACGACGGGGCTCCATTTCGAAGATGTCCGCAAACTACTCGGAGTTTTAAGTCGCCTAGTTGATCAAGGAAACACAGTCATAGTGATTGAACACAATCTAGATGTAGTTAAAACAGCTGACTGGGTAATTGATCTAGGCCCCGAAGGAGGAGTGGGTGGGGGAGAGATCGTGGGAATCGGCACACCGGAAGATCTAGCGAAAA
>CAJXEU010000189.1 GCA_913052525.1 uncultured Actinomycetes bacterium | reverse complement strand
CAGCCCTAAAAGAATACGGGAGTCTCTTAGGTACAAAAGAAGCAGAAGATTTTTCAGCAAGAGTTTATGACATACATGAATGGTTAGTAAGAGACTCAAAATGGCAAGAATCTCTATCAACTAAAAAAGAAACTCGTGGACAAGTAATCGTTCAGGACCCATGCCATCTTCGCCACGCTCAACAGACCCATATCCATGTTCGTGAACTATTGGAGCCTTTTGTCGACTGTCTTGAGTTGGACGATGAAGGACTTTGCTGTGGTGCAGGGGGGGCATTTTCAGTAAATCAACCAAAATTGGCTAAGGAAATAAGAGAGCGCAAGTTGCAATCAATAAAACGTGCAGGAGACCACGTAGTAGTAAGTGCTAATCCGGGATGCATGATTCATCTAGAATCAGCAGGAGTTGAAATATTGCACCCAATTCAAGTGGTGGCAGAATCCGTAGGCGGTACTAAAACTCATGAATAGTTCGTATGAATCACTCCAAGAAAGACTCCGTAGTATTTCCGATGAAATTGCTGATTTAGCGATGGGTGATATTAGAAATTCAATTGAAGAAGGTCAGAAGAAGACTTCAGATGTCGAAAAAAGACTTACTAGAGCGCGCCGCGCAATAGAGAAGGCTATCCATCTCTTAGGAACAGAGAAAGATGACTTTATTTGATGGCATAGTCATTCAGTGAATCAATTAAGAGACGTAACCGTGATTGCGAAGATTGGTTATATCGAAAAGCAATTCGGTCAAGACCTAAGAAATCTGAATCTTTCACCTCTGATTGATCCGGACTAATTCTCTCAATTGACCCAGAGAGAAGAAGGTCGCTAAAAGAAAGATTAAGTGAAGCCAACTCATTGTCGCTCACAGCTCTGTTTAAACGAATAATAAGGCGATCTTTCGCGTAGCGCATTGAGTGATAAGTGGAATAAAAGTGACACAAATGATCAGCTGCAGCTTCTGGATCTTTGTATACATGCATAAGTGAAAGATCGTTCTCGCTGATTAAGCCACCATCAAGAAGTTCTAGTCGAACGAAATCTATCCATCGGTCCCAATAGGTACTTCCGGGCGGATCTAGTAAAACAACTGGAGTGAGAGGAGATTTCCCTGTCTGCATAAGAGTTAGAAGTTCAAATGCTTCGTCCATAGTGCCAAATCCCCCTGGGAGCAGAGCGTAGCCATGTGTTTCTTTCATAAAAATTACTTTTCTAGTGAAGAAATATTTGAAGTTGATGAGTTTTGGATCATCAGCAATAAATTCATTGGCGGAAGATTCAAATGGCAGTTTGATATTGATGCCAAACGAACGTTCTTTACCAGCGCCTTCTAATCCAGCAGCCATTATTCCTGGTCCGGCACCTGTCATGACCATCCAGCCTTTTTGGGCCATAGCTGCACCAAATTCCCGAGCACTAACGTAAGCAGGGTCTCCGGCAGAGATCCGAGCTGAACCAAAGAGAGTCGCTTTTCGTTCCGAGCGGTAAGGCGCAAAAACACTGAAAGAATGCCGGAGTTCCTTTAACGCGCTATTAGTAAGTTTCAATTCGCCGCGGTTGACGTCCTCGAGACTAAGGCGCACTCCGGAGACTAAAAGTTCAGCAATTAAATCTGCGTCTTCTGAAGGTAATTCTTTTAGAAGTTCAACTATTTGTAAGTCAAGTGATTGAACTCCGGTCCGATAGTTACTTAAATTCATAATCAAAGATTAGAGCACCAAGGAGATAAAGGTCTTAACCATTGGTCACAGGGATTAAAATGCGGCCATCTTCTTTTCGAGTTACTTCAAGACGCAAGTTTTGGTTCAGTTGCTTATAAAGAGTGGTTCTTTGCACGAGTTTCCTCCCTAAAGGATTCACTAATTCCGCTAGATCAGATTCGGAAACAATTTGTCCATGGTCAGCGCCCGCGGCGCGAGAAATATTTTCATCTATAAGAGTTCCGCCAAGATCATTAACTCCCGCTTGAAGGAGTTGTTCAACTCCTTCAAATCCAATCTTCACCCACGAGGCCTGAATGTTATCTATCAAACCATGGTAAGTAATACGAGCAACAGCGTGCATTAGTAAAGTTTCTCGGAAAGTTGGGCCTCGACGAGATTTATGTTGTAAATAAATTGGTGAAGCCATATGCACAAACGGCAAACCAACAAATTCTGTGAAACCACCAGTCTCTTTCTGTAAGTCTCGACAAACCAAAAGATGATCAGCCCAATGTTGTGGTCTCTCAATGGAACCAAACATAATTGTTATGTTGGATCGAAGGCCGACTTTATGAGCGGTACGATGCGCTTCTAACCATTCTTCTGTATTGATTTTGTCAGAACACAACTCTTCTCTAACCTCGTCAGAGAGTATTTCTGCCGCTGTCCCGGGCAGAGTTTTAAGACCGGCATCGCGGATACGTTCAAGGTAACTTTCAAGCGGTTCATCAAGTCTTGCAGCCCCCTCGGTTACTTCTAGAGCAGTAAAACCATGAATATGCATATCTGGAACAGCATCTTTCACGGTCTTTGTGACATCTATGTAGTAATTGCCATCAAAATCAGGATGGATGCCGCCTTGTAGACAAACTTCAGTAGCCCCCATTCTTGCAGCATCAGCGGCGCGTTGAGCAATCTCATCTAATTCAAGTAAATACGGGCTACCTCTAAGATTTAAAGAAAGAGGACCCTTTGAAAATCCGCAGAATTTACATTTGTAAGTACAGACGTTTGTGTAGTTGATATTTCTATTTGCGACCCAAGTAACAGTATCTCCTACCGCAGACCGCCGTAACTCATCTGCCACTTCTGCTATAGCAGCGACCTCGCGACCACGAGCGGCAAATAGGCAAAGAATTTCCTCTCTTCCTACTTCTTCCCCGTTGAGAACCCCATTGAGAACTTCTCGCAAACGACCAGTGATATTTGAAGTACCAGGAACTAAAAGGGGAGGGGAGTAAGGGGCTCCGGAATACCAAGTGGAAGAAGTAGATGTTTGTACGCTCAAATCTTCTTTAAGGTCTTCTTTTGACATTGGTGCAAAGAACGGCCCAGGATCATTTCTCGCTAATCCATGACTATCAGATCTATCCATGATCGCAAAATGAAGGTTTTTGTCGAACCACCTATCAGGAGATACAACATATTCCGGGTGAGCAGTTAGGCGAGGAGAGAGCTCAAAGCCACGTTCTTCAGTGAGGTCACGCAACTTATTAAGAGAGGGCCATGGCCTTTCAGGATTGACATAGTCGGAAGTTACCGGAGAAACCCCACCCCAATCATCCACTCCGGCTTCAATTAACTGTTGAAAGTCATCGGAGAGGTTGGGTGGAGCTTGGATATGTATATCAGAAGGAAGAACAACTCTCGCTAATGCGATCGCGTCAAGG
>CAJXEU010000188.1 GCA_913052525.1 uncultured Actinomycetes bacterium | reverse complement strand
CACGCACGAGCATTGTTTCATGAGTATGAAAAACGTTCACCGATGCCTCGCTCTGCTTTTGAGCGTCAAGCTCAAGCAGCTCTCACTGAAGGCAACAGAGAAGAGAAGTTAGAAAAAATCTCTGTTCCGACTCTCGTCATTCATGGCACTGCTGACACTCTGATCAGTCAAAGTGGAGGAGAACGAACAGCAGAGGTGATCCATAACGCAGAACTAGTACTTATCAATGGATGGGGACATGACGTTCCTCCCGGATCATGGCCTCATCTGACTAAAAGCATTGTTGAACATGTACGAAATTCAGCAGCAAACTAGAAAAGACAGAAATCTAAAAGGAGAAAAATATGGGTGCACTTGAAGGTGTTCAAGTTATTGAATTGGCTGGCATAGGGCCCGGGCCTTTTTGCGGAATGATGCTAGCGGATATGGGTGCGGACGTAATCCGTATAGACCGAGCAGTATCAGTTAAAACAGAGAAACCTAGCGATCCACCTCTTTCGGTCATTGACCGAGGCAGGCGCAGTATAGGAATCGACTTAAAGTCCCCGGAAGGAGTAGAGGTGGCCTTAAGTCTGATAGGGGGCGCAGACATGGTTTTCGAAGGGTTTCGTCCGGGTGTAGCAGAAAGACTAGGAGTAGGACCAGAAGTTTGCCTTGAGAGAAACCCCTCTTTGGTGTATGGCCGAATGACCGGATGGGGCCAAAGTGGTCCATATGCTCACACTGCAGGACACGATATTAATTACATCGCTTTAGCTGGAGCGTTAGCGCATTTCGGAAGATCCGACTCTGGACCCGTCCCTCCATTAAATCTTGTTGGAGATTTTGGTGGAGGAGGGATGTTCCTCGCATTTGGAATGGTTTGCGCCTTACTTAATGCTCGCACCACCGGCGAGGGACAGATCGTAGATGCAGCGATGGTCGACGGGGTAGCAAGTTTGATGGGCTTTATTCACGGAATGATGGCAACCGGATTTCAGACTCCTGAACGGGGAAGCAACCTTCTTGACACTGGCGCTCATTTTTATGATGTTTATCAGTGCAGCGATGGAAAATATATTTCAATTGGATCAATAGAACCGCAGTTTTACGCTGAGTTGATTCAAAAACTTGATTTAGATCCTGACAGGTTTGCTCATCAGATGGATCGAAATAAATGGCCGGAATTGAAAGACGAGATAGTAAAAGTAGTAAGTGAGCGAAGTCGTGATGAGTGGGACGAGATTCTGGCAGGAAGCGATGTTTGTTATGCTCCGGTTCTTACTGTCGAGGAAGCGATGCAACATCCTCATAATATTGCACGAAACACGTTTACTGAAGTTGGAGGCCTCACTCAACCCATGCCAGCCCCACGACTTAGTATTACACCCGGTGAAATTCAAGGACCTCCAGCACACCCTGGTCAACATACTGATGAGATCCTCGAAGAAGCGGGAATGGACGCGGAGATTCTTCGGGCTTCAGGGGTAGTGGCATAACTCTATGGCGACAGTGGTTTTTTTTCATGCTCACCCCGACGATGAAGCTCTTTCCACGGGAGGAACGATGGCTCTCATGGCAGAAGCTGGCCATAGGGTCATCCTTGTAGTTGCTACTCGAGGAGAAGAAGGAAAACCAGTTGAAGGAGTACTTGAAGAAGGTGAGGAATTGGAAGATCGCCGATCTTTAGAAGTAGAAAAATCTGCAGAAATTCTTGGCGCAACCAGAATTGAATTTCTCAACTATAGAGATAGCGGCATGATTGAATCAGATACCACTAATCATCCAAACTGCTTCTGGCAAGCGGCGAAAGAAGAAGCAGTGAATAGGCTTTCAAATATTCTTAGCACCGAGGAGGTCGACCTAATTGTTATTTATGACCCAAATGGAGGTTATGGACATCCAGATCATATTCAGGTACATCGAGTAGGAACACAGTGGGCACAAGAGAACAATGTTCGGTTACGTTGGGTCACCCTTAATCGTGACGCCATTCGAAAAGTAGTTGAACAAACTATAAACGAAACAACTGAAGCAGGTAAGGAATTGGATGAGGATCTCACCAAGCGAGAGGAACGGTCGTCAGAAGATTCATTTGGCATGGCAGAGAAGGACATAACTCACGCAATTGATGTGACATCGGTATTGGATCGCAAAAGAGCCGCTGTAGTTGTTCACGCTAGTCAAATTGCACCGGACTCATTTTTTGTCACTTTAGGAAACGATCAGTATGAGAAAGCTTTTGGAAGAGAATGGTTTGTGGATCCAGATGCACCACGGACAAGAGAAGAATCTCTACGAAGTGATCTTCTTTTGAATTAGCAGAGTTGGTAAACGGACTGTTATGGCAAATTTATGATTTTTGCAACTGAATTGAATTCAATACGCGGTATTCATGAAGTTTTATCATGGGTGATAGTCGTAGGTAATGGCGTGGCGGGACTCTGGGCGCTAGTTGCACATCAACTACCAAAGACGCGCCATTATCTTCTTTGGTGGATTACAGGAATAGCTCAACTAGCAATTGCTGTTCAAGTATCTGTTGGGGTGAGTTTGATGGTTAAAGAAAATATTGATACACCACAATTTCATTTATTCTATGGTTTCGTAGCGTTTATAACTGTTGGGATTGTATACAGCTATCGCCAGTCCTTGCGTCAATATCAATACCTTCTTTACGGAGGCTCGGGACTGTTTCTCATGGGTCTAGGCATCAGGGCGATGCTTCTTGGGAGCACTTAACCTTTAAGCTGATTTTTCAATTTATCTAATTCAAGAGTTAAAGAGCGTGGTAGTCGCTCTCCAATAAATGAGAAGTGATCTTCAATAAGAGATATTTCTTGAGTCCATTCGGAATTGTCCACAGAGAGCAATTCGCTCAATTGATTCTGTGATATATCAATTCCTTCTAAATCAAGCCCATGGACGCTAGGAACATTTCCTATAGCGGTTTCTGTAACTCCACCCTGTCCTTCTACACGGTCAAGGACCCATTTAAGAACTCTGCAATTTTCTCCAAATCCGGGCCAAAGAAAGTTTCCTTCATCGTCTTTCCTGAACCAGTTAACCCAGAAAAGACGAGGTAATTTTTCTGAATCTGCATTAGTTCCAATTTCCAGCCAATGATTGATGTAATCACCAACGTTATATCCCATAAAGGGAAGCATGGCAAAAGGATCAAATCTGACTTGTCCTACTTTTCCTGCAGCTGCAGCAGTTTTTTCAGAGCTCATAATAGATCCAAGAAAAACTCCGTGGTTCCAATCCCTAGCTTCGGTTATAAGAGGAACGTTTGATGCGCGACGACCTCCAAACAGGATTGCGGAAATAGGAACCCCTTTAGGGTCTTCCCACTCTGGAGCGATAGATGGACATTGTGTTGCTGGAGCGGTAAATCTCGCATTCGGGTGAGCAGCGGGGGTATCAGATTCAGGTGTCCAAGGCTGCCCACGCCAATCGGTCAGATTCTT
>CAJXEU010000187.1 GCA_913052525.1 uncultured Actinomycetes bacterium | reverse complement strand
TATTGCAAATATTAAGAGTGTGATGAAGAATAGATTTTTTTTCATTTCTCTCCCTCCGCTGGCATTACCCAGTTCAGGTTCAAGCGGGTCGGTAGCACCTCCATGAAAATCTATGGCGACAGCTACCCTCTCAGCCCGGCATGGTGGTCCGAGCTCCCCGGTGTTTTTTGAGGTTAGTACGTTTAGGGAGATAGGTCCAGAGGAAGAACCTTGCATATCTCGGTTGAAGAAGTTCCGATCTTGAGTTCAAATTTGCCTGGATCAATGAACCATCCTGATTCTGAACGGTGGCCAATGTGATGGCCGCCTGCGGCAACTGGAATACGATGATTACGAGATTCATAATCAGGGTCTCCTGGATCAAATACAGCAAAAGATCGGTAATCCAATTCAATAAGAGCTTCAGTTGTTTCTCCCGGTTGGAGTTTTATCTTTGCGAAGCCTTTCAATTCTTGAGGCGGCCTTAGAGATATAGGGTTAAGTGGGGACACATAGCACTGTGTTGTCTCGCTCCCTAAGCGATCACCCACGTTTGTGATTGGAATTGAGATGAGAATTTTTTCGCCGCCTTCTAATTCTTTGATAGTGCTGGCACCGCTAATAGTTGCTTCGCCCCATTCAAATGTGGTGTAGCCCAAGCCATGCCCAAAGGGGTATGCAACATCTATATCTCTCGCTTGATACCAGCGATAGCCTACAAACACTCCTTCTCCATAATTCACTACACCTGCCTCACCTGGGTAGTTAACAAATGCGGGAGTATCTTCTAGCCGGTGTGGCCAAGAATTTGGAAGTCGCCCCCCTGGTTCTTCTTCCCCAGTTAAAACATCCACTAGTGCATGACTCATCTCTTGCCCTCCAAACCATGTTTGGAGAATCGCTGGAGCAGCATTCGACCAGTCTGTAGTTACGACTGAACCAGAATTGATAACTACAACAGTATTTGGGTTTGCTTCACAAACTCGACGAATTAACTCGGGTTGTTTTCCCGGAAGTTCCATGAATTCACGATCACGACCTTCTGTTTCCCAATCATCGTTGGTTCCTACAATGACGATCGCTGCATCACAATTAGCAGCAGTGCTTACTGCTTGTTCTATTAAATCTCCGACCATAGGGAAACGAAGACCGAGCTGGATTCCATGCAAAAAGACGCTTTGTTCGCTTGAGAATTCAACAGTGACCTCAACCGGTTCGTTAGCGGATAAAGAGATTGGTGTTTCTATTTCGATGCTTCCCATTCCAAAAAAAGCTTCTCCTTGTGGAGGAGGTTCAGTTATCCCATCAAGAACCACGTCTCCATTGACTAACACTCGAGATCGCCCTGCTTGAATAAGAGTCAATATATGATCTCCGTCTACTTCAGTTTGAAGTTGTGCTGTAGCTCGAAATGAAAAGGAGCCAAGCTCATCAGCACCCGATTGGTCTTCTGGGGTAAGCAATCGACCGCTTTTCCCGGTATGGGTTGCATAAGGCTCCCCTTCCCAAGTCACTCCATTGAAATATTCAACTTTGAATCCGTTGCTTCCTTCAGAGTTAGTAAGTAAGCGTTGAGGAACAGGGCGAGACGACCTATCTGTAATTGCGCCAATTTCATAATGGATTTCACTCTGATCAGTGAGTCGTGTTTCCAAAGCTTCAAGGGGTGTGATTTCATATTGTGGTACAAGAGAAGCTGACCCTCCCCCCATAAGCATCGCTCCAGCAGCATTCGGTCCTATAACTGCTAATGAGGAAATATCTTCCATTTTGAATGGGAGAACGCCATCATTTTTTAAAAGAACCATTGCTTCAGAGGCTGCAGTTCTTGCTAACTCTCTGTGTTTACTTATATCTAGCGTTTGTTCATCTTGATTTAATGGCTCATCAAATGCATTAGTTCGTTCAAGAAGTAGAAGAAGCCGTTTAACTGCCGAATCAATAACTTCTTCTGATACTTCACCCTTTTGCACTGCTTCTACTAAACGAGATCCATAAAAACGTCCAGGGCCCGGCATTTCTAAGTCCAAGCCAGCTTTTGCCATTTCAATTGTGGTCTTTGCTGCGTACCAGTCTGTAACAACTATTCCTGTAAAGCCCCAATCTTTTCGAAGAATCTCTGTTAATAACGTCGGGTTCTCGCAAGCAAACGTCCCGTTAACTCGGTTGTAGGAACCCATGATTCCCCATGGTTCTGCTTCTTTTACTGCCATTTCAAAGGGTCGTAAATATATTTCTCTTAACGCCCGTTCAGGAACTTGTGAATCAATACTGTTTCTTTCAAACTCAGAATCGTTAGCCACAAAATGTTTGATAGTTGTTCCTACTTTTTCACTTTGGACTCCCTTAATGAAACTAATTGCTATACGGCCGGTCAAATATGGATCTTCTGAGTAGCATTCAAAATTCCTCCCCCCGAGAGGAGTGCGATGGATGTTGACAGTTGGGGCTAATAAAACGTGACAGGCGCGAGCTCGTGTTTCCATCGCTAATGCTTTACCTAGTTCTTCAATGAGAGAAGGATTCCATGTAGCTCCTAATGCTGAACCGCATGGAATACAGAGCGCAGGTACCCCAGTGCCTAAAAGCCCCGCTCCTCGTGCACCATTTGGGCCATCCGTTACTTTTAAGGCAGGAATCTGAAGACGTTCTACAGGATTCGCATCCCAAATTCCTCTGCCGGTCATCAGAGAAACCTTCTCCTCTAAAGTCATCTCTTCTAGAAGAGAGTCGTGATCAGTATTCATAATTCCTCTTATTTTTCTTTTATTTGAAAAGATTAATGCTCGCTGGATTCTTTATTGCGTAACTTCCACCATGCATCAAGTCGAATTCGGAGTTCTTTTGAATCTAGATCTCCTTCATTTCTTTTTATCTCCAATAAATGTGTAAGTGCCTCGGCCACGTCTGGTCCAGGGTTAATATTAAGGTACTCCATTATTTCTACTCCATTTAAACCTGGGCGCTCAGCGGCTTGACGATCTTCTTCTGCTAAAGCAGCGATTCGACGCTCCAAGTCGTCCATGGCTTCTTGAACGCCTCGTGCTTTATTTTCATTTCGTGTTGTACAGTCGCATCGAATCAGATGATTCAATTTCCCTAATAACGGGCCCGCATCTCTCGCGTATCTTCGAACTGCTGAATCAGACCATCCGTCGGCATATCCTTTAAACCGGCCAGAAAGACGCACAAGTTCTACTACCTCATCTATGACTTGTTCTGAGTATCCAAGTTTTCCGAGTCTTTTTCGAGCCATGCGTGAACCAACAATTTCATGGTGTCGAAAAGTCACTCCACCATGTTCAAATGAACGTGTTTTTGGTTTCCCTATGTCGTGAAATAACGCACTCAACCGAACAGTTATTTCAGGTTCGGTCTTAGATACCACGGCGATGGTGTGGGCTAAAACATCTTTATGTTTATGGATTGGGTCTTGTTCCATACTCAGTAATGACAATTCAGGAACTACCGA
>CAJXEU010000186.1 GCA_913052525.1 uncultured Actinomycetes bacterium | reverse complement strand
TAAACCGTGAGGAGCAGGATCACCTTCAACGAGGTATCCGTCGACATTTTTCTCAATTAGTTCAAGCAACACTTCCCAAGCGGCACTGCGCGGAACATTTATTTCACGTTCTACAACAAAAGTAGAGTATTCCTTTTTTTCATATGTGGAAGGAGTGTCAGGATTATTTTCCTCAGTCATTAGAGCCGTTTTCTGGTTCACGTACTTGAGTCATTGGAAGAATGTAAGAGGTGAAGTAGGAACCCGCTTTCTGCTCTTTTAGAGCGACACGGGCACGTTGGATTACATCACCTGCCCTTGTTTGAGTCACAAACCAAGTTTCCGCCTGTCGTGCTCCAGGAATACCGTCACTTAACGAGAGCGAAGCTTCTTCATAAAAATTCTTAATATCCGCTCCTAACTTTGTGAGATCTCCAGGTAGACCCACTGAAGTCCAGTCTTCTCCATCTGCTATTTTCGCGAAAAGAGCTACCATTTCTGGGACCTGTTCAGGGGGGACTACTTTGCCGACAGTTGTTCTTCCATATTTTTCATAAGAACGACGCCAGACCGGTAATAAACCACGTGCTTCCGCTTCAGCAGGATGTTTATCACTGTTATCAGCAGGAGGAATGGTGCAAGACAGTGGCGTATCTGCATCGTCACTTATTTCTTCTGGATAGTCAACTAGCACCGGTCCAGACTCTGCATTTAATAAATCGAAGGCAGCATCAAGAATTTCATGTTGAAATGCTGAGTCACCAGGTTTACCTAAAGGGCGACCTAGAGGAAATTCACAGTGAAGAGCGCGTGGCGGCTGGGTAGCTACTATTTGTTCTCTAATGATTGAGATTGCAACAGTAGCAAGGCCTGATTGTTCAAGCACTGAGGCGAGCGTACCCACGGTACGCGTGCAAAGTGGTCAAACAGGAGTAAGTAGAACTACGTCCACTCCATCTTCAAGTAGTGCTTTTGCAGCAGCTGGTCCAGTATCTAACCGAATTGTTTCTAGGGTGTGATCCGGCTGAGCTCCCATAAAAGAAATATGAACATCAGCCACCGATCCAATTTTTCCTTCAGCAGCCATCTCATCAAGACGATCAAGCGGCATTACAACGTTTTCATCAACCACCCAGCCAGTCCGGTCAAAATTTGGGCTGAAGTGCCCTAAAGTAAAGTCACGTTCCTTGCCAGACAAGACCGTAAAACCTTGATCTCCTGGATTCCAATCAGCGTTACCTTCTTGGTTTAACCCAGCTGTAGTCACAATAGCTACTCGACATTCCGAAAGTGGTTTTGGATTTACCCACGAGGCTTCCTCAAAGGAGTACCCCTCTAATCCGGAGACGATTGCTCTCATTTTTTGGTCACTCATTTAAGTCCTCATTTCGAAAGTAAAAATGATAATAAACGTAAGTTACCGTGTAGTAACTTACGTTGCAAGTTTTGCCAGTATCCCACAATTTCAGGTTAGTAACACTCGGAATATACATTCTTGTTTTTATTCTGTAGTGTCGCATATTGGTGACTAGTCCTGATTAACAGTAAAGGAACAAAGTCTTGGCTACAGATAAAGCTCTTGCTGATGAAATGATTTCAACTATTTGTTCTTGGGTAGATCGTGAAGTGATCCCCAATGCAGATGAGTTTGAACAAGAAGACAAATTTCCGCAAGCCATGTTCGACCAAATGTGTGAATTTGGTTTATTCGGCGCAACCATCCCTGAAGAATATGGCGGCCTAGGACTTGATATTACTACCTATACCCGCATCATTGAAGAGCTATCAAGAGGATTCATGTCACTGGCAGGAATCTTAAACACTCATAAAATTGGCGTCTCAATGATTCATCGCTACGGCACCGAAGAGCAAAAGCAGCGTTTCCTCCCACGCATGGTAGATGGCTCATTTCGAGCATCTTTCTCCCTCTCTGAACCAGACGCAGGTAGCGATACAGGAGCCTTACGGTGCAAAGCGAAACAAGATGGAGACGAGTGGGTCATTAACGGCACCAAAATGTGGGTCACAAACGGCATACGTTCCTCTCTCGTAATGCTCTTAGCCCGCACTCCTGATGACCGGATTACTTGTTTCTTAGTTGAAAAAGAACCAGGTGAAACGTTTGAAGGCATCACTGCTTCAAAGAAAATTAGCAAACTTGGTTATCGCGGATTAGAAACCGTCGAAATGTCTTATGTAGACCACAGAGTGCCAAACCTCAATGTGTTGGGCGGAGAAGAAGGCTTGGGCAACGGAAGAAAATATGCTCTTTCAGCTCTAGAACTCGGCCGAATCAATGTTGCCGCCAGAGCAGTGGGAGTAGGTCAAGCCGCATTCGACGCAGCAATGGCCTATGCCCAGGAAAGAGAAACGTTTGGTCAACCAATATTTAAACATCAAGCGATTCAGTTCAAACTGGCGGAAATGGCCACAAAACTGCAAGCTGCACGTCTCATGACATACGATGCAGCAGCTCGCGCTGATGCCGGTGAACGGGTAGACATGGAAGCAGGCATGGCGAAACTTTTCGCATCAGAAGCAGCATATGAAATTGCCACTGATGCCCTAAGAATTCATGGAGGTAACGGTTATACCACTGAATATCCAGTAGAAAGATACTTCCGAGATACACCGTTAATGATTATCGGTGAGGGAACTAGCGAAATTCAAAAAATGGTCATAGCTCGCAAATTATTAGACCGTTATTCTGTGGAGTGAAATGAAACAACCCGGCCTTACATCAACTTCAATTCTCGGAAATCCAGTACTTCGCCGCGAAGACGCAACGCTTGTGCGCGGACAAGGAGAATATGTAGGAAACCAAGTAATCGAGGGGGCGCTTCATTGCCACTTCGTTCGCTCTACTGTCGCCCATGGACAAATTGTTTCAATCGAAACAAGCGAAGCTGAATCTATGTCTGGAGTGCAAGCGATATACACCGCCAACAATTTGGGATTAGAAGATCGCAAAGGAGCCATGGATGTTTACCCATCAGAAATGACTCGCCCATATTTAGCACGAGACAGAGTTCGATTTGTCGGAGAACCAATTGCAGTAGTTGTGGCAGAAACCGCGTATCAAGCCGCAGACGCCGCAGAAAATATTTGGGCAGATATAGAACCCCTCAACCCGGTTGTGAATCTTCAAGACTCTCTCGCCGCAGAAACAGTCCTTTTCCCTGATATGACGCACAATGTTTGCTGGAAAAATGAAGTAGAAGATCCAATAGATTTCTCAGAATATGAAGTTGTTATCTCACAAGATGTCGTCAACTCTCGGGTTGCTCCCGTATCGATAGAAACACGAGTAGCAGCAGCGGCATGGGAAGACGACCGTCTTATTTATTGGGCGTCCTCACAAGGAACACATGATTTCCGTGATGAAGTTGTCTCTGCTCTAGGAATAAAAAAAGAGGATATACGAGTCTTCGTTAAAGACATTGGTGGAGGTTTCGGAGCAAAGGGTTATGCATCAGAAGAGG
>CAJXEU010000185.1 GCA_913052525.1 uncultured Actinomycetes bacterium | reverse complement strand
TTGACGGAACAGTCACAGGCCCATCTGGTAACCGCACCACTCCCCACCGAGGCGCAGAACCAACGGCATTGGCTCCATGAAGGAGACTGCGAACCAGCCAAGGGCTTTTGGTATCAGGTCGAGCCCAAAGATTGTCGCTAACTCTTTCAACATCAACCCACACCCAATTTTCGTCACCGGCAGTGACTCTAAGGGTTGTAGTTCTACGTTCAGAGCCATCTTCTTCTCTGAGGAAAAACTCGGTTATAGAAAAACCATTCTCCTCTATTGAGGTGCGGGCAGAAACTAAAGTTTCGAAACCAGTAGAAGAAATATAAGAGGCACTATCTGTCGAAAGGTCTAGCTCGGGGTGGTTATCTTTGACCCAATCTTCGAAGGTTTTCTTTGCGACAAGTTCTAAATCGTTTCGGTTTTCTTGCCAAATAGCCCGATATGTAATTGTCATTTAAATCACCTCCTGATTTCTATCTTCCTAGACTTACGAACGTAGATGAGAGTCGGAACCGCTACAAACCCAGAATGTTATTTTGGCGTGATATGAGGTAGTTTGATTACATGGCTTATTTTGAAAATATTCAAGAGAGTGAAGAGGCTATTTCTTCAGGTCCTGTTCCGGCAAGCTATTCCAAACGTATTGGAGCAGTGATCGTTGATATTTTAATCGGGGTTCTCGCGGCGGCACCAGCAACAATACTTTTTTTAATCGGCTTAGTAGGAGGTATCAGAGATGCTGATGAGGTGGATGATTACCTTACCGATGATCAGACTGCAGAAGTTTTTTGGGAGGCCGCTGCTGGATTTTGGATTATTGCGGCAGTCTTGGGGGTAGCGACCTTTGTTTGGGCGATTTGGTATTTCGGCTATCGACAAGGAAAAATTGGACTCACCCCCGGTAAAAGAGTAGCCGGAATCAAGCTCATCAACATTGAAACAGGGACTCCACCTGGTGGAGCGAAAGGTTTAGGAAGGTCAATAATCCCATCACTTCTTGGATCATTTTCCTCTGGCATTTATCAACTCATTGATTATTTGTGGCCATTATGGGATGACAAAAACCAACGCATAACAGACAAAATGTTTTCAACTCAAGTCGTCTTAGATCAGAACCGTAAGGCACAACAGGGTGTTTCAAATGGCTCCCAAGGCATATCTAGTGGTATTGGGGGGAGCGACCCATTAGCAAATTTCGATCAGGGCTCATCGGGTGACACTCCGATTATTAGTTAATAGACTAGACACAGTTAAAACAAAGGAAAGATTATGAGTGATTTTGAAAGTGTGGATGCAGGAGACGCTTCTCCGGGAAAAGCAAATATTGGTAAACGTATCGGCGGGTATTTGATCGATGCGATCACTATGGCGTTAATTTCTTTTGCTCTCTCGTTTGGTGGAGTAATTCTTTCTTTCGTTATAGTCTCCGCTCTTTCTTTGTATCTCTTTGGATGGCGTATGGGAGAAACAGGAGTAACGCCTGGCAAACAAATAGTTGGGCTCAAGATAGTTGATGCCAACACTGGAGAACTATTGGGTTCAAACCGAGGTTTACAACGAGCAGGATTAATCTGGATAATAGGTTCTGCTTCCATCTTTCCGGTGGCGGGTTATCTTTTCATGGTCATAGCTTTAATCGATGTTGTTGTCGCACTCGTTGATGACCGAGGACAGCGAGTTACAGACAGAATCGTTGGGTCAATCGTTACTGACGCTTAATCGTCAAAGTTCCCCGGTTCGTGATGGTTATTACCATCATGTCAATATGAAATATGACAGAGTTTCGTAGAACTGGTATTCATCATGTCGCTTACGCATGCCGCGATATTGAAGAAACAAAACATTTTTATGAAAATCTCATGGGGATGCCTTTAGTTCACACTGAAATTAAACGCGAGGGAGATAGCTATTTCCGTCATCTTTTCTTCGATACAGGTGATGGTTCCTGTATTGCTTTTTTTCAAGTTTTCGGAATGGGTGAGTCTTCCAATTACTCAACACAGGTATCCACCGGTAATGGCCTCCCCGTTTGGGTTAACCATGTTGCTTTCGCAGCTGACGAAGAACGAACAGAATCTGTGAGGCAACGAATGACAGAAGACGGTGTAGTTCCATTTATGGAAGTAGACCATGGCTGGTGTATCTCTCTTTACTACATTGACCCGAATGGAATCATGGTTGAAATGTGCAGAGACACCACAGGCTTTGCTATCGACCCAGAATTAGCAACAGAGCGAATGACCGCAACAGATAACACTGATCATTCAACGTTTCTCTCACCGATGGACCTTGAAGGTTTGCGTGGCTTTGATCTGCTTCCCACTGAAGGAAAATCCTGATGCCTCGCCTTCGCCAAGTTCGTCGATCTGAATTGCATTGTGGAGCAGAACCAGTTTTTCAACTCCTGTTTGGTGATAGAGATCCCGTAGATGAACCAGGGACAGACACAGGAACACCAGGGGATTGGTGGACAGTGTTTGCGTTAGTGCCTGATGTGTTTGATCACGCCACCCATGGTTTTGCTCTTTACCGATCGGAAAAAAGGCTTATTGACCCGCAACTACGAGAGTTAGGTCAAACTCGGGTTGGTTGGAATATTGGTAGTCGGTTTGTTTATTCTCAGCACTGCAAATCTTGCCGAACAGTAGGGTTCTCTGAAGAACAGATTGCTGCTATTTCTCACTGGGAAGAAGCGGGCTGTTTTACTGAAGCACAACAAGCAGTGTTGGCATATACCGATGGATTGACTTTAGGAAATGGTGACGTTTCAAATGAGGTCTTTGAAGAGTTGCAGAAACATTTAAGCGATGAAGAAATTCTCGAATTAACTTACGTCACATGTACTTATGCGATGCATGCAGTCATGAGCAAAGCCTTAAAATTAGAATTTGACGCAGATGATGGACCGGTAGAAGAAATACCTGGCCCTCATGAAAGTTTAAGTGTTGAACACACTCGCCAAAAGTTAAGACTTATCGTGGGCGGAAACGAAGAGTAAGTATTTCGGTTACTGCTCCCATGGAGGAATCCAGTCACCTTCAAGGCGAAAAGAGATACCTTCGTCATCCTCAATTCGTTTAGCAACATGAAGTTCACCTACTTCGTTGCCGTAGCGTGCAGCAGCTCGACTGAATGCCCCATGAGCCGCAATATGTTTCGCAACAGAGGCACCCGACTTAGAAAGTTGTTCAAGCGGTTCGGGGTTTAAGTCAAATACTGTGACTTTGTAACCGGATTGAATGAGGCGTAATGCCATTGGAAAACCCATGTTTCCCACTCCAATGAATCCAATATTCTGATCAAAGCCAATCTTCACTTTTCTTTCATTCTTTCAGCGGGTAGGCAGTCCTATCACACACCGGCCGTAAAGCAAAACTTGAAACTAATCGAGCCACTCTAGGCAGCTGAGCAAGGTGAGTTCGATGAAGCGCTTCATAGTCAGCCACATCATTAATCACGACGCGGAGAAGA
>CAJXEU010000184.1 GCA_913052525.1 uncultured Actinomycetes bacterium | reverse complement strand
GTAAGTAAAAAACAGAAAGGCAGCTTATGAGTACGCAAGGTGACGAAACCCTTGATGAATTTCGTTCCAGTATTGACAATATTGATGCAGCACTTATTTTGCTGTTAGCTGAGAGATTCAAAGTCACTGGCAAGGTAGGAGATTACAAAGCAAAAGTCGGATTACCTCCAGCAGATCTTGATCGTGAATCTGAACAGATCGAACGCCTTCGTCGACTAGCCAATGAAGCTGGTCTTGATCCTGTATTCTCTGAGAAATTTTTACGCTTCGTTATAGAAGAAGTGATTCGTCATCATGAAAAAGCTGGAAATGGTTACTAGATGATGGAATTTTCTGTTTGATTACCAGATAATGGGTCCAGTAGAGCCTTTTGCTCGGCCTTCTGTTCGAACACCTTTTCGAGTCATCTCAGGGCCTATAACTTCCCATAACTTTGGAAGCCTATAGTGCGGCACTCGAGGGAAGAGATGATGTAAAGCATGGTAGTCGTGTCCGCGTATTAAAAAAGTAGAGCCAGGAAAAACCGCTACACGG
Source organism: uncultured Actinomycetes bacterium (assembly GCA_913052525.1). Taxonomy (GTDB): domain Bacteria; phylum Actinomycetota; class Acidimicrobiia; order Acidimicrobiales; family MedAcidi-G1; genus MedAcidi-G2B. The sequence goes on along the minus strand of CAJXEU010000184.1, from coordinate 2,932 downwards.
GTATCTAGATAACGACCAGTTTTTTCTGCAGGATGATGCGGAAACCAAGCAAAGACTAAAGCAAGCCAGCACACACCTAGTCTTGCTGGTAAATACCAGAGAAGAAAAACCTCTAAACCTTTTCCGAAAATAAAAGCTACGAGAAGTAAAGAAGTTGTTATTCCCCAGTATCTAAGCTCCTTTTTCCCTTCCTGTAGTTGTTTAGAAGCATCAGCAGTAGCGGGTGTTTTTTCACTAGAAGATTCAGAAACAGTGCTATCTAGTCGACGAGTATTTTCTTTACGAGCTTTCTTTGGAAGTAAACGGCGGGCAGGAGGAACAAAGATAAATAGCGGTAACAGTGTGTGAATTAAAACAGTTGAATACCACACAAGAGGGACTTCACGTAAAGGGCCTTGGATAAAAAAATCTGGATCACGATCGGGATCATTCGTATAGGCATGATGACGCATATGGCTGGCTCGATGAGACCAATACTCAACCGCTAACGGGCCAGAACTTGCGTATCCAATGAAGTCTTCAAGAAATCTTCCTCTTTTATGAGAACCCCAGATATTTCCGTGAGTTGCCTCATGTAAAGGCATGTAAAAGGTTGCTGAAATCGCAGCACTAAGCAGAAATCCAACCCAAAGAGGTAACGAGCCATTCAAGCCAACAATAAAAACAGTGATCCAAAGAGCGTAAGAGACTAGAAACTCAGAGATGATTCGGAATTCGAGTCGATCTCGGTAAGGGGCGACAATGCGCCGCTCTTCTCGTCGCTCTAACTGGAGTGCACTGGCTTCAGATTCCATCTTGAATTTATGAATTAATTAGCTTCCTGTGCTTCTCGATCTTTAGCTACTTCATCAAGGTCGGCATATTCTTCTCCAGTGTCAATCCAGTCCTCAAATTCAATAACACCAATATCGGTGAATCGATCGCGTAGCCAACCGTCGCCGGCATCTAGCAGCCCTAATTTTTTACAGTTAGGAACAATTTTGGAAAACAGCATGCGTTGGAAAACACGAAGCTCTTCTGGCATAGCTAATTGGAACTTAACCATTTCTTCGGTGTCAACTCCCATACGATTCCAAACTTCTTGACGCATGAACCGGTCACGCATCCTAAGAGCAGCTTCGAAAGCAAATTCTTGCCGTTCTCTTAATTCCGCGTGAGTCATATCCTCGTAAACTTCTTTCAACGAAAGAACACCAAATGCTACGTGTCGAGCTTCGTCGCTCATAACGTAGCGAAGCAGCTTTTTAAGTAGCGGTTCTTCTGTTGTTTGATGCATGAAACCAAAGGCTGCTAAAGCAAGTCCTTCGACCATGATTTGCATACCAAGGTAGGTGATATCCCAGCGGCTGTCGTTGAGGATGTCGTCAAGTAGAAGTCCTAAATGGTGGTTAACGGGGTATCCGATCCCTCCAAGTTTCGAATCAAGGTATTGAGCAAATACTTCAACATGTCGAGCTTCATCAACTACTTGAGTGGATGCATAGTATTTAGCGTCAATCCACGGCACAGTTTCAACAATTTTTGCTGTACAAAGTAATGCACCCTGTTCGCCATGCATGAACTGAGAAAGGCTCCAGTTCATGGATTCTATACCCAGTTGTTGCCATTCTTTTTCGTTGAATTTATGGAGCGGAGATTCTGGATTGTCAGCGAAGTAACTCATTTCCAGAGGGTCACGGGTTCCCGCGCTTGCAAGCTCTTCTGGGTCAACCTCTATGGACCAATCTAGATCAGTTTGTCCGTTCCATTGAGATGTTTTAGCTTTTTCGTAAAGTTTGTCGAGAGGTTTACGTTCTCCTTTGTTGTAACCCCAGGTGAAGATGGCATCACAATTATCTTCCACAGTATGTATTAAGGAACTTACATCTGGATTCCAAATTGATATTTCTCCAATCCGTTCTGGATCGTTGGCGTATTCAACGAGGTCAAAGGTTTCATTTGAAGAGTCTTCAGTGGTTGTCATTATTGTTCTCCATCATTTCAGAATTATTGTTATTTGGTGGGGCGAAACTATTTATCACTCGACTTATCACATCGGTCCAAGAGTCATTAGTTGGGAGCTCTAGGCCTAGTAGTCGGGTTACGTTCATGCCATAGCCGATGGCATGTGCAAGGCGAACAAGAGCGAGGTTGTCTAAATCTGGATCAATACTTCCAGACTCTTGTGCAGCTTTGACAATGTTTGCAACCTGTTCAGCTTCATGTGCAGCTACCTGATGTAAAACATTCGCTAACTCGGGATCACGTCTTGCCGCAGTAAGAGCTTCTATAAAAATGCCACGATTTTCATCAAGGTCATCTAAAAGATGTTCTCCCATGTCGGCCAAAATATCTTCTGGTGATTGATCGTTATTTTCTGCTCTGAGTAATTGGGAGACTTCGTTAGGGGCATGATTTTTGACAGCGTCCTGAAGGAGGTCTGCTTTTCCTGTATACCGACTGTAGATAGCTCCTGTAGTAACACCAGCGCGTCGAGCTATTTCAGCTACTCCTGCTTGTTCGTATCCTTTTTCTGCGAAAAGAGCAGCAGCAGCAACTAGAAGGCGATCAGAAAGCTCAGTGTTTTCCAGATCGTCTGATGCGGCTTCGATCGTTGTTTCTAAGGACATATATAGATAATAATGGTCATTATCCTTGAATTCAAAGCACAGTTAGGAAAAAGTACTAAAAGTGCTATATAACAAGTATGAACCTAGATGCATTTAAGGAGCTTCAATGGATTTTGGTGTAACCATTTTTCCCTGTGAATACAGCATTCCTCCTACTGTTCTTGGAGCAGCGCTTGAAGAACGTGGGTTTGAATCACTTTGGGTAGCAGAACATAGTCACATACCTAAGGATCGGACTGCGCCATGGCCTGGAGGAGAAGTTCTTCCACAGATGTATTACGACGCTATGGACCCCTTCGTAGTTCTATCCGCGGTAGCAGCAG
>CAJXEU010000183.1 GCA_913052525.1 uncultured Actinomycetes bacterium | reverse complement strand
TTTACTGATTTACGGATCCCGGTTGACTATCAACTCGGGGAACTAAACCAAGGGTGGAATTTAGCCGTTTCTATGCTGATGTTTGAGCGTGTTTCAATCGGGGCAAGCGCTGGGGGCTTGAATGCCGATAGAAGTTCAGATCTGATTAAATTGGCTCAGAATAATGGACGTTCAAAAGATCCTGTTATGAGGCAAAAATTAGCTGATCTCTGGATCCGAGAACGAATAAAAAGTTTTATTGGTCAAAGAATAAGAGATGCAGTTTCCGCAGGGCAAATACCTGGACCTGAAGGATCCATTGCCAAGTTGAATGGCGCTCTATTAGCCCGAATTATTCGTGATACAAGCATAGACCTTGTCAAAACACAGGCTCAAGCATGGGAAACAGAAGATCTAGATGGAAACCAATGGGCGGTTGGATGCCTAGCCGCCGCCGGGATAAGTATTGCTGGCGGAACAGATGAAGTTCAGAGAAACATAATTGGTGAGCGAGTCCTAGGGTTACCTAAAGAACCCGACCCTTTCAAAGGTGCTGCTTGGGAAGACGTACCAAGAAGTTAATTATTTAATTTCTTGAGAACGGAGAAACGTGCCACATTACGATCTACTTATAATTGGTGCCGGTTCCGGCAACTCCATAATTGATGAACGTCATAACAATTGGAATATCGCAATCATTGAGCCAGGCGACTTTGGAGGAACGTGCCTCAATCGAGGTTGTGTTCCCTCAAAAATGTTCATCCATACTGCTGATCGGGCCTATATGGCTCAACAAAACACTCCATTTGGGATTCAAACAAATTTCGTGAGTGCTGATTGGAGAAAGATTAGAGACCGTGTATTTGACCGAATTGATCCCATAACAGAATCCGGATTGAACTACCGGACCTCTTTGACGAATGTGACCGTCTATAGAGAAAGAGCGCGTTTTATAGACAAACAAACTATCCAAGCAGGTAAGGAAACTATCACAGCTGATCAAATCGTTGTGGCAGCAGGGGCCCGTCCAAGCATTCCAGATATATCAGGAATCGCCGAAGTTCCATATCTGACTTCAGATGAAATAATGCGCATCGAAGAACTCCCTTCACATCTAGTCATTATCGGTGGTGGTTTCATCGCTGTTGAAATGGCTCATATCTTCTCTGCCTTTGGGTCCGAAGTGACAGTCATCCATAGACGTGACCGACTCCTTCGAGAGATGGACCTTGATATCAGCGAACAAATGACAGATATTTATGCAAATCGACTAAACCTCCTTCTTGAAACAGAAGTTTCACAAGTAACACACAACAACGAGTTTGAACTGACCCTTTCTACTGGTCATTCCATCGCCTGTGATCAACTGCTAGTCGCTACGGGACGAATACCTAATACTGATCTGCTGGATGTCTCTGCTGGTTTTATCAATACTTCAACTTCAGGACATATTGAAACCGACGCTTACTTGCGAACTAGCACCGAGGGAGTTTGGGCGATTGGAGATATAACTAATCCAATTCAGTTGAAGCACCTTGCTAATGCCGATGCAAGAGTAGTGGGACACAATTTATGCAATCCAGAGAATCTGCTTTCCATTGATCGTTCTTTATCCCCTTCAGCAGTTTTTGGCTACCCACCTATAGCTTCGGTTGGTTTAACAGAAAAACAGGCTCAAGACCAAGGGGTTTCTTACCTAGTTGCTACTCGCCCTTTTAGTGATACTGCTTATGGATGGGCGATGGAAGATCAAAAAAGTTTCATAAAACTCTTAGTGGATCCAACAACTAGACTTCTTTTAGGTGCACACCTGATTGGTCCACAGGCCCCCACTTTGATACAACAATTAATACAAGGAATGTCTTTGGGGCAGAATGTTGATGAAATGGCACGATCTCAGTTATACATACATCCGGCACTACCAGAAGTTGTTGAACAAGTTCTTTTAGAATTTGCAATAAGTTAAACACCGAAGGAAAACTAATGAAAAACATAAATGGAAAAGTTGCAGTAATTACGGGAGGGGCTTCTGGTCTAGGTAAAGCTTTTGCGAAAAGACTTGGTGAAGCAGGCATGAAATTAGCTTTAGCTGATGTTGAAGTTCCTGTTCTAGAAGAAACCGTTGCCGATCTGCGCTCAAACGGGATTGAAGTCATCGGTGTGCCGTGTGACGTGTCCAGTGCCCAGTCAATGAAAAATTTTTCAGAGACTGTCTTAGCAGAGTTTGGTGAAGTCCACGTCCTTTGCCTTAATGCTGGTGTTGCTTCAGGTGGTCCGATAGTTGAGAGTTCTCTTGAGGAGTGGCGATGGGTGTTAGGGGTGAACCTATATGGAATAATTCACGGCCTTGACGCTTTTTTACCGGGGCTAGTTGAACAAAACGAAGGGCATATCGTTATGACAGCCTCAATAGCGGGCCATACATCTTTTGCTAATTTGGCTTCTTACAATGCTTCAAAACATGCGACAGTAACTATTGCAGAGACACTATTTGCTGAGATGAAAGAAGCGAAATCAGATGTAGGTGTTTCGTGTCTCTGTCCTGGTTTTGTTTCCACCAATATTTTTACTTCTGATAGAAATCAGCCCGAAGAACTGCAAACCTCGTTGGCTGAACCACCTTCAGAGGAAGAGGTTAACCAACGAGAAGCAGCGTTAGAGTGGCTGCGAGCTAATGCACTACAACCAGAATTTGTTGCCGATCTTGTTTATGATGCGATTATCGAAAAGCATTTTTGGATCTTTACCGAAGAAAGTCATACACAAGCTATTGCGGCTCGACATAAAGAAATTCAAGAACGTAGAGACCCTACTGCTGAAAGAATTACTGAAGAGTTCTAGTTTCTACTCCACTAAGAATGCTTCAGCGGTTTCTTTAGCCCATTTATAGTCTGTTTTGCCGTTAGGGCTACGTTGAATTTTAGGAACAATAACAATGTCTTTTGGAACTTTGTAACCGGCAAGATTCACCCTTACTTCAGTTTGTAGTTCTGAAACCGTGTTTTCCTCAAGTAACACATTGTCTTCTAATTGCACTATTGCTGTCACCGATTGGCCCCAGCGTTCATCTTCAATTCCAACTACATTGCAATCCCGAACGCTTTCAAGTTCTTTAAGAGCTTCCTCTACTTCTTCTGGGTAAACCTTTTCTCCACCTGTGTTAATACAAGCTGAACCGCGGCCAAGTAGCGTTATAGTCCCATCTTCTTCTACGACTGCATAATCTCCCGCCATTGACCATCGGCGGCCATCAATTTCAGGAAAAGTTTGAGCAGTTTTTTCTGGGTCTTTGAAATATCCCAACGGAAGCGGGTAGTCAGTTGCGAGACGTCCTCTCTCTTCTGACCCTGGTGTAACTTCAGTTCCTTCATCTGTGAAAACACGGGTATGTGGCCCTAATGCAAATCGTGCTGTACCAATCTTGCCACTGGAACGTGACGTGATTTGATTTCCTATGCCAGTTCCTTCGCTGGAACCCAAAGCATCCACTATTGAAAC
>CAJXEU010000182.1 GCA_913052525.1 uncultured Actinomycetes bacterium | reverse complement strand
AATGTGAGAGAAGACTCTGGGATCGGCATATGGATCGTCAGGATGATTTTTGCTGGCCATCTCATGAATTAAGGGATCTATTTCAACTGCATCAACACGGTTTGCTCCACGGGCAAGAGCCTCTGAAACATCGTTCCCTGAACCTGCGCCGATGATTAAAACATCACCAGGAGATTCAGCGGTGCGAACATCATGGACAAACGAATAAGGGCTGACAACACCAACAGGAAATTGTTTCCAAGTACCAACATCGTTGATGCTCATGTCAATGCCGTTTACCTCGTTGTCTTCCCAAGACAGGGCGTAGTAAGGAGACCACGCCTTATCTTCACCAACAGATTCCTCAGCTAACACTCCAAAGAGAAGCCCAACTGCGATAAGGCGAATAAATAAAGATTTTTTGTCAGAATCATGTAAAAGTCCGAGAAAGAACAGACCAGCGACTAAACCCCAAATAATGGGGGGAGCGCCAAGAAATGAAAGAACAGAAAAGCCGATCACTCCCGAGATGGAACCAATAAGATCCCATCTATAGGCCTCAAGAGGTTCAAGTTTTGCAAAACTTCGTGCCACCCCGTCGGCGATACAAGCGATGATCGCAGCGGCAACAATAAAAATCACCGTGAGTATCAACCATCGTGGTGGGCCTACCGGCCGCTGATCGGCGAAGAAAATGAGGTCACTTCCCCCAACTTCAACACTTACACCTGCTAGTCGGATGAAAAGGACAAATAAAGCTAAGGCAATGGGAGCAAAAGGAAATAATGAACGTTCAGACCGACCTGCCCAAAGAAACCCAAGACCTATCCCTAGGAAACTCCCCACTAGTACAAAGTTTGAAAAATAAGCAAGGTAGATGACGTTGGCTCCGAGCCAACGTATTAAAGCTAATTCAACGAAAAGTAAGAGAAAGGCAGACAAGGCAAGGCGAGTGCGTATTGCCCGAATGCTGTTTGAATTGTTCATCAGATTAAGAGCGTACCGACTAGCCGCGGGTATATCAGTCTTTATCGCCTTTAATGCCGTTAGTCTCTCAAGGCGGAGACAACACTGGTTATCACAAGAGGTATTAAGCAAGTGCGAATCGTCGTAGTTCAAGAAAAACTAGAAGGTGAGCGTCGTGTCGCTTCTACTCCGGAAGTAGTTGAAGATTTAATTACGCAAGGTAATGAAGTTTGTGTCCAGAGCGGAGCCGGCACACTCGCAGGATTTGATGACGACGATTATCAAAAAATTGGGGCAACCATCGCTTCAGATTCCTCTTCTGCAATTGGAGATGAAGGAATTGTCTTGACAATAAATGGTTTACTAGGAACTGATCTCACTCCTTTGAATTCCAAACACGTGGTTTTAGGTCTCCTTGACCCTCTTTGGGATCCAGAGTTGTCTAATAAGTTGGCTGAAACTGGAGCCACGGTTCTTTCTTTAGATCTCGTACCAAGAAGCACACGGGCTCAAGTTGTTGATGTCTTGTCTTCAATGGCAACTGTTGTTGGGTTCCAAGCAATCCTCATGGCAGCAGAAAGAATGCCAAAACTGTTTCCGCTTTTAATTACCGCTGCAGGAACAATTCCTCCGGCAAGAGTGATAGTTCTTGGAGCTGGAGTTGCAGGCCTGCAAGCCATGGCTATAGCTCGGCGTTTAGGCGCCAATGTTGAAGGGTTTGACATAAGACCAGAAGCTTTGGAACAAATCCGTTCTTTAGGAGCTAAATCCATAGATCTCCTAGAAGGAGAGGAAGGAGAAACCCCTCCTCAACGTGACGAAAGAATACAAAAAGGAATGCTCCCATACTTCGCAGAAGCAGACCTCGTTATTACTGCTGCACAAATACCTGGAGCTAAAAGTCCAATTCTAGTTACACAAGAAATGGTGGAAGCAATGAAACCAGGGTCGCTTCTTGTTGATCTTTCTATTCAAAGAGGAGGAAATTGTGCCCTTAGTCAAATGGATACTGAAGTCATGCATCAACGAGTGACAATTCTTGCTCCCAGTAACCTCGCTTCAGATATGGCGCTTTCTGCCTCTCGAATGTTTGCGAAAAATCTTTCAAATCTTGTTCAACTAATCTCAGAAGAGGGCGACATAGTCATAAACCGTGAAGATGAGGTAGTTGAAACAATGTTGGTTGCCCACGAAGGAAAAATAGTGAATAAAGCCGTCCTTCAGAAATTTGATACAGAAAGCCAACGGGCAGAATCATGACGCTGCTGATAGCTTTTACTCTCTTCACTTTGGCGGTCTTTCTCGGACTAGAACTCATCTCTAAGGTCCCTGCGACTCTACATACCCCGTTAATGTCTGGATCTAACGCTATTTCAGGCATAACCCTGATTGGCGCCTTGGTTTCTGCCGGAACAGATCATTCAACTCTCACTACCGTTCTCGGATTCTTAGCTGTAGTGCTAGCAACAATAAATGTGGTTGGTGGGTTTGTTGTCACAAACCGCATGCTTTCAATGTTTACGAAACGCAAGAAGCGTGAATCATGAGTAGAGCAAATGTGATCGACATCGGATATCTAGTCGCCGCAGTTCTATTCATTGTGGGGCTTAAAGGTTTAGGTCGCCCAAGAACAGCACCTCGGGGAAACCTAATGGGTGCAACTGGAATGCTTATCGCAGTCCTCGTCACCTTGGCTGATCAATCAATACTCAGTTACCAATTTCTTGCTATCGGATTAGCTTTAGGGATACTGATCGGCGCGCTCTTGGCTATTCGAGTTCAGATGACATCAATGCCGGAACTTGTGGCCTTATTCAACGGTTTCGGCGGTGGAGCATCCGTTTTAGTAGCGGCTTCTTCATTCATTGAAATAAATGAACTGGGACAATCAACAGGGCAGATAGCAGTAGCTGCAGCAGTTACTTCACTCGTCGGAGCGATGACTCTCTCTGGATCAATGATCGCTTTTGGAAAACTGCAAGGAAAGCTGAAATGGAATGGTTTCCGAGGACTTCCGCTTGTACGAATAGTTGTTTTCTTGATTTCAATTGCTCTCGCAGTTCAAATTGGAGGATTCCAGCCCGAAGGTCAACTCTCACTTTGGTTACTAGTCGCAGGAGGATTTTTACTCGGCATACTCTGCGCAGTTCCAATTGGTGGAGCAGACATGCCAGTAGTTATTGCTTTGTTGAACGCCCTATCTGGAGTGGCTGCCTCTACTACCGGATTTGTGCTTGATAATTCGTTATTAATTATTGCTGGTTCTCTTGTAGGGGCAAGTGGTCTGGTACTAACACAAATCATGTGTAAAGCCATGAACCGATCTCTTCTAGATGTTTTATTTGGGGCCGCACCCTCTGCTTCTTCTACTGACGATGACATTTATGGAGACCAAGTCACGTCAACTTCCGCTGAAGAAATTGCCATGCTGCTTGAAATAGCAGAACGAGTAGTGATTGTTCCCGGATATGGAATGGCGGTAGCTCAAGCTCAACATGCTGTACGAGAACTCATGCAAGCACTACAAGCATTAGATGTAGAAGTTTCTTTTGGGATAC